>NZ_NOIO01000057.1:0-4381 GCF_014596605.1 Pseudomonas sp. PSB11 | reverse complement strand
GAGGCGGTGCCATTCTGGTCCCATTGCAGCAGGGTATCGGCGCCTTGTTGCACCAGGCGCAGGTAACCCAACGCCGCATCGAACGGGTTGCCGCCGCTGTAGCCACTGCTGGTGGTCAGCAGGCTGTTGATGTTGAGGATGTCGCCACTGGCGCCAGCGGCGAAGTCGCTGACAAGCAGCTGGCCAATGGAACTGGGCTCCAAGAGGTAGGCGTCGCGTCCGCTGCCGCCGCTGACCGTGGTGACAGAGTCGGCGTTGCTCTGGTAGACAACTATCGTGTCGTCACCCGTACCCGCATCGATGATATTGCTGCTGGCGACCTGACCATCGGATTCATACAAATAGTCATTGCCATCGCCGCCGTGGAGCACATCACTGCCAATCCCACCATACAATTGGTCGTTGCCGCTGCCACCGTCAAGCGTGTCATCACCACTGTCACCAGACAGAAAGTCGCTGCCGCCGCTGCCGGTCAGCGAGTCGTCGCCGTGCTCGCCCAAGATATAGCTGCCATCAGCGTCATTACCGGCCAGTAATGTATCGTTGCCCTGACCTCCGTAGAGGTAGTCATAGCCACTGCCACCATCAAGCAGGTCGTTGCCACCAAAACCGAAGAGCTGGTCGCTGCCCGCCAGCCCATAGAGGGCATCAGCCACCACACTGCCATTGAGCACATCAGCATTCGGCGTGCCGTTCAGCGTCAGACCCACCGAACTCCCATCCGGCGGCGCGGCCGGCGTGAAGTTCTCGGTCGTTAGCGCTGCAGCATTGGTGTTCTGCAGGGTGATGACGGTACTCCAGCCGGCGCCCCCAGAGGCGGTGCCATTCTGGTCCCATTGCAGCAGGGTATCGGCGCCTTGTTGCACCAGGCGCAGGTAACCCAACGCCGCATCGAACGGGTTGCCGCCGCTGTAGCCACTGCTGGTGGTCAGCAGGCTGTTGATGTTGAGGATGTCGCCGCTGGCGCCAGCGGCGAAGTCGCTGACAAGCAGCTGGCCAATGGAACTGGGCTCCAAGAGGTAGGTGTCGCGTCCGCTGCCGCCGCTGACCGTGGTCACAGAGCCGGCGTTGCTCTGGTAGACAACTATCGTGTCGTCACCCGTACCCGCATCGATGATATTGCTGCTGGCGACCTGACCATCGGATTCATACAAATAGTCATTGCCATCGCCGCCGTGGAGCACATCACTGCCAATCCCACCATACAATTGGTCGTTGCCGCTGCCACCGTCAAGCGTGTCATCACCACTGTCACCAGACAGAAAGTCGCTGCCGCCACTGCCGGTCAGCGAGTCGTCGCCGTGCTCGCCCAAGATATAGCTGCCATCAGCGTCATTACCGGCCAGTAATGTATCGTTGCCCTGACCTCCGTAGAGATAGTCATAGCCACTGCCACCATCAAGCAGGTCGTTGCCACCAAAACCGAAGAGCTGGTCGCTGCCCGCCAGCCCATAGATCGCATCGTCGACCACACTGCCGTTGAGCACATCGGCGTTCGGCGTGCCAAGAAGGGTGTACAGACTCAACGTGAAGACGTCACTGCCCGAAAGCCCACCCAGGTCGGTGGCAATCACGACGATATCGATGTCCCCGACCACCGTCCCCGCCGGTGGTGTGCCGCTGAAGGTGCGACTCGCTGCATCGAAGCTCAGCCAGGATGGCAAGGGGTCGCCACCGGCCAATGTGGCGCTGAGCACCAGGCTGTCGCCTTCATCCACATCGGCAAAAGTGTTGGCCGCCAAGGTATAGGTGAACGATTGCCCCAACCCGCTGAGCTGGTTGGTTAGAGGCGTTTGCAGGGTCGGTGCATCGTTGACTGCGGTGACGTTGACCGTCAGCGTGTTGCCTGAGAGCGCGAAGGTTTCGCCATCGCCCACGGTGAAGCCGATGCTTGCGTAACCCGAGCCATTGGCGTCCTGCGCCGGCACGAACTGGAGCTTGCCGGCGTCCAGGTCGGCCCGGCTGATTTCCTGGCCCAGGGCGACCGCCACCCACGCGCTGCCGTTGTGATACTGCAGGCTGCCGGCGTGCGGCAGTGCGGTGATCTTCACGACGGCCAGCGGGTCGCCGTCGGTGTCGCTGTAGTTGCCGAAGTCGCTCGCCTGCAACAGCAGCTGTGTATCTTCGTTGGTGGTCACACTGTCGTCGGTCGAGCTGGGTGGCGAGTTGAACATGGCGAGGACGGTCGCGGGGGACCAGACCGTGCCATTGGCAAAGCGGATCTCGTCGACCTGCGCCGGCCCGCCGAGGAAGTAGTCAAGGATGGTGATGCTGTCGCTGGCATTGAGTGTCAGCAGCAGGTTGTCGCCGACCCGGCTGGCGGTCACCTGCGCGGGCAGGATGTTGGTGTCGAATGAGATGGCGTCGAGATCACCTGCGGCGGCGCTGCGGTTGTCCACCGTGTCGGCACCATTGCCAGGGAAATAACGGTACACATCGTTGCCGGTGTCACCGGCCAGCGTGTCGTTGCCGAAACCAGCAACAAGCTGATCATCTCCATTGCCACCGTTGACAGCATCGTTGCCGAAGCTTCCGTCCAATATATCGTTACCGTCGCCCCCGAACAGAATGTCGTTACCAACCCAACCGTTGAGGTAATCATTGCCCGCACCGGCGGAGAGTTGATCATCACCGGCCCCTCCATTCAGGGAGTCGTGGCCATCGCCTGCGCTAATACTGTCGTTTTGGCTCGTGCCAAAGAAAAAGCCGGCCCGCTGCAGGATTTCCTTGCGGCTCCATTCGGTACCGTCGGCAAAGCGGAACTGCTGTACGCCAGAGCCCTCCCCTGTATCGAGTTCGAAGGCTCCGGCCATACTGCCAATGAACAAAAGATGGCCATTGGCAAACTTGACCAGGATGTTGCCGGATGGGTTGATGCTGTCCGCGGGCCTGACGAAGACAAGGTCAGCAGGATTGATGCCTGCGGCGAACTGCACGACGTTGAGTTCGCCGAGCGTATTGCTATCGCTGATCGTGACGTCACCGCTTCCATCGACCAGGTAAATATCGCTGCCAGCCCCACCGCTTAGATTGACATAGCCACCGGTGTTACTCAGGTTGCGGGCATCGAGCGTGTCATTGCCGGCCTCTCCCAGAAGAACACTGCCGGTCTGGCTATTGCCGGCCACCAAGGTGTCGTCGCCGGCACCGCCCCAGAGGAAGTCCACGCCGCCGCCGTTCTGCAGCAAGTCGTTACCATCCTCGCCATGCAAGGTGTCATTGCCCGCCCCTCCATCGAGGCTGTCATCGCCTGCACCGCCACTGAGCTGGTTATTGCCGTCGTTGCCGAGGAGCTGGTTGGCAGCGGAGTTGCCCGTGCCGTCCAGGTTGCCCGAGCCGGTCAGGGTCAGGTTCTCGACATTGCTGCCCAGCGTGTAGCTGATCGAAGACTGGACGGTGTCGTTGCCCTCGTTCACCAGTTCGTTGACCTGGTCGCCCGCGCTATCGACCACATAGAGGTCGTCTCCCGTGCTGCCATACATGGCGTCGTCACCGGTACCGCCATCAAGTGTGTCGTTGCCGCCGAGCGCATGGATCTGATCGTTGCCGGCCAGCGCCTGGATAAGGTCGTCGCCATTGCCGCCAAAGAGCACATCCGGCCCGTTGGTGGCAGCCACCTGCACGTTGGCGAGCAAGGTCGTCCTGTTCCACAGCGTGCCATTGGCGAACTGGACACGGTCGATCTCAAAGTCCGCCCCCAGATAGAAGCCCTTGACGGTGAGCGTGTCGAGCGTGCTGTACACCAGCATCACCAAGTCATTACCGCTACGCAGGAAACGTACATCGACAGGGTTGAGGCCGGTCAGCTGCAGCGTATCGACGTCGGCAGCCAGCCCGCCGCTGTTGTCGATCACGTCGTGGCCGAAGTTCAGGCCGTAGACATAGGTGTCGTTACCCTGGCGCCCCGCCAACCAGTCATTGCCGACACCACCGTTGAGAGTGTTGCGACCGCTGTTGCCGGTCAGGCGGTTGTCGAGATCGTTGCCGGTGCCAGCCAGGTTGGCGGTACCCGTCAATTCAAGGTTTTCCAGGTTGGCGCCGAGGGTGTAGGCGATGGATGCGCGGACCGTATCGGTCCCCTCACCCGACGCCTCGCTGACGCTATCCCCAGTCTGGGTGATCAGATAGAGGTCATCGCCGGCACCACCGGCCATGCTGTCATTGCCTACGCCGCCGTCGAGCACATCGTTGCCGTCGCCGCCGGACAGGCTGTCGGTACCGGCGCCGCCCAGCAGCATGTCGTTACCGGCACCACCTTGCAGGTTGTCATTGCCATCCCCGCCGTCCAGCCGGTTGCTTGCGCTATTGCCAATCAGGGTGTTGGCCAGGGTGTTGCCGGTGCCATTGAGATTGGCACCGCCCAGCAGGGTCAGGCGTTCGA
>NZ_NOIO01000056.1:0-5145 GCF_014596605.1 Pseudomonas sp. PSB11 | reverse complement strand
AACTGGCGCGGGATCGCACTGAGCAGGTGGGCTAAACGGGTGCTGGTAAACATGAGCCAAAATCGAGTCTGAAAAATCCGATTATGACTGACGGCCGCCAACAGCAAGGGGGAGCAAGCTCCCCCTTCGGTTTTTACCGGACACTAGTGGGCCGCACCGTGGAACTGCACCTCACTGGCCACATGGAAAAGTTCGCCTGGTCGTTCAACGGCGTGAAGTTCTCCGACGCTGAACCGCTGCGCCTCAAGTACGGCGAGCGAATCCGCATCGTATTGGTCAACGACACGATGATGACGCATCCCATTCACCTGCATGGCATGTGGAGCGACCTTGAAGACGCGAACGGCGAGTTCATGGTGCGCAAACACACCATCGACATGCCGCCAGGCTCACGGCGCAGTTATCGGGTGACTGCCGACGCGCTCGGCCGCTGGGCCTATCACTGCCACCTCCTGTACCACATGGAAATGGGCATGTTCCGTGAAGTTCGCGTGGAAGAATGAGGCGCTACCCATGATCAGGATGACTCCGATTTTTCTGGCGCTCGTGACCGCGAGCCTGACACTGACATCGGCAATGGCCGCCACAAACGATATGCAGGGCATGGATCATAGCCAGATGCAGGGCATGGACCACAGCCAGATGCAAAACATGGACGACGGCCAGATGCAGCCTGCCGCGCCTGCCGAAAGCCGCACGCCGATTCCGGCGTTGACCGATGCCGACCGCGCCGCCGTGTTCGTCAGCCCCCATGGCCATAACGTCCATGACTCCGCGCTCAACTATTACTTGCTTGCCGACAAGCTCGAATGGCAGGACGCTGATGATGGCAGCACCCTGGCCTGGGATATCTCGGGTTGGATCGGCGGCGATATCGACCGCCTGTGGCTGCGCTCGGAAGGCGAACGCACCAACGGCAAGACTGAAGATGCGGAGGTCCAGGCACTGTGGGGCCACGCCATCTCCCCGTGGTGGGACGTAGTGGGCGGCGTTCGCCAGGATTTCAAACCCGGCGACCCACAAACCTGGGCGGCGTTCGGCGTGCAAGGCATGGCCCTGTACAACTTCGAGACCGAAGCCACGGCCTTCATCGGTGAAGGTGGCCAAACCGCCGCGCGCCTGGAAGGCGACTACGACATCCTGCTGACCATCCGACTGATTTTGCAGCCAACCGCCGAACTTAATGTCTACGGCAAAAACGACCCGCAACGAGGCATCGGTTCCGGCCTGTCCAACACTGAAGCGGGCCTGCGCCTGCGGTATGAAATCCGCCGGGAGCTTGCCCCTTACATCGGCGTGACCTGGAACCGCACCTACGGCAAGACAGCCGATTATGCCAGGGAAGAAGGCGAGGATCGCAGTGAGGCACGCCTGGTCCTTGGTGTTCGGCTGTGGTTCTAGTACACGTTAACTTAACAATCAAAAAAATGACCGCTTGAAGCGGTGAGAGGCCCTGTATGCGATTGATCAAAACCACCGCTGTTGCCATCGCACTTTCCAGCGCGCTGCTGATGAGCACATTCGCTCAGGCGCACCCGAAATTGCTCTCCTCCACCCCGCAGGAAGGCGCGGTCGGCCCGGCCCCCGCCAAGATCGAACTGCACTTTTCCGAAAACCTCATGACCCAGTTCTCTGGGGCGAAACTGGTCATGACCGAAATGCCGGGCATGGCCCATGCCCCGATGCCCATGAAGGCCAAAGTCTCTGGCGGCAGCGACCCGAAGACCATGGTTATCACGCCGCTCTCTCCATTGCCCGCTGGTAGCTACCAAGTCGATTGGCGCGCAGTGTCGTCGGACACTCATCCGATCACAGGCAACGTTTCGTTCAAAGTGAAGTAACTGATGAGCGACTGGGCCAGCATTGCCCTGCGCTTCGGCTTGTACATGGATTTCATGCTGCTCTTTGGCATGGCACTTTTCGGGTTGTACAGCCTTGAAGGACGAGAGCGAGTGTCGGGGGCCGTGTTGCCGTTTCGGTCCATGCTGGCGGGGACCACGGCGCTGGGTGTACTCATGTCTGTCGCCAGCATGGTACTGATGGCGAGCGCCATGAGCGGGGAGTCGGACTTCGCCGAGCTGCACCCGCATATTGAAATGATGGTATTGGAGACGGACGTAGGCGTTGCCTGGATCGTGCGCATCATCGCGTTGGTTGTTGGCGGCTCAGTGGTGCTGCTCCACCAGCGTGCACCTGTCGTTAGCTTGTCAGTCGCAACTATTGCCGGTGGTATAGCCCTGGCCAGTCTCGCCTGGAGCGGTCATGGGGCGATGGATGAAGGCGGTCGTCGTTATTGGCATTTTGCGATGGACATACTGCACCTGCTGGCGGCAGGCGCCTGGCTGGGTGCATTGGTCGCCTTTGCCAGGATGGCAATGCTCGACACGCTGCAAACAGCAGAAAGCATCAAGTTGCTGGCCCGGGTCGTCAATCGATTCGAATCGGTGGGCGCTTTGATCGTAGTCGTGATCACGGTGACGGGCGTCGTGAACTACCTGTTCATCGTGGGTCCAGAACTCGATGCCGTGCTGCTAAGCACCTACGGGACTTTGCTGATCATCAAAGTGGTGTTGTTTGCCGGGATGTTGGTGCTGGCCGCGTTGAACCGATTTCACCTTGGCCCGCTTTTGCAACGGTCGTTGCGGGAGGGGGAGTATCGAGTGGCGGCTAATGCGTTAAGGCGCAGCGTGTTGGTCGAGTTATCGGCAGCGGTGTTGATTGTGGGGCTGGTGGCCTGGTTGGGAACGTTAAGTCCTGATATGGAGACCGCAGTAACCTGAGCAGGGAGTGAGGCCGGAAAAATGCCCGCATCAATCGCCCGGGGCCTCGACTACGCATAGGCGTATCTGCCGTAGCTCGGTAAACTAGCCAGCAAGCTAGTCGGGGCATTTTTTCAACTCAGGAATCAACGTGGCCAAATCTATTGAGGACAATGCGTCTCTCGAGTCTTTTTCGCTCGAGAGTCCCTCCCCGCTGTATGCGAGGGTCAAGCAAATCATCATGCAGAAGATTCGCTCCGGTGCCTGGTTGCCCAATTCCAAGGTGCCGTCGGAAAGCGAATTGCTGAATTTGTTAGGGGTCAGTCGCATGACCATCAACCGCGCCTTGCGCGAGCTGACCATTGAAGGCTCGCTGGTGCGGATGCAAGGGGTTGGCACCTTCGTTGCGGAGCCCAAGGGGCATGCCGCATTGTTCGAGATCCACAACATCGCCGAAGAAATCGAGGCCCGGGGTCATGAACATCGCTGCGAAGTGATCGTGCTCGAAGAGATGCCTGAACGGGCTCGTGCTTCGATGCCCTTCCCCCTCGAAGGGGTCAAGCGCCTGTTCCATTCGGTGGTGGTGCATCACGAGAATGGCGTGCCGGTGCAGATCGAAGAACGCTTCGTCAACGCCGAGGTAGCACCCGCTTACCTGCAGCAGGACTTCACCAAGATCACGCCTTATGCCTACCTGATCCAGTTGGCGCCGTTGACCGAGGGCGAACATGTGGTCGAGTCGATCCATGCCAAATCCGCCGAGTGCAAGTTGTTGCAGATAAAACGCTATGAGCCGTGCCTGTTGATTCGCCGCCGTACCTGGGCAGCCAAAGGCCAGGTCGGCTGCGCGCGACTGGTCTATCCGGGGTCGCGTTATCGACTGGAAGGCAAGTTCGGTAATTGATCCCACGGGTCGAGCGGCCCCCGCTTGCCGCTCGACCTGCCTGTTGTTGCAGATACCCTGCCGACATTGTTACCGCCACCGCCCTGAGTGGCAAAAAGGTGACATTTCGTCGTTCCCCGCTGCACAAAAGTGTTACGTAATGCTCGTCTTCGCATCAACTTATCGCAGAGTTGCAACAGAAATTTCTTTCGGCTTCGCATGGGCCATTTTTTCTTTGATCTCTTAAGCCATTGAATTAATTCATATTATTTGACTTTTAAGTTTTTCTTCAGGTCGTAAATTTCGATTTTGGCCCCTCACTTGCATTCACTTGTACATACAGGTTGATATAAGCGCAGATAGATAAGCTAAACCGCGCCGCCAACCCGCTAACCAGTGAATGAGAGGAGATGACCATGACCGCCAAGACCACCCGCCTGCGTGACGTCGAAATCCGCGCTGCCCGCGGTAACAAGCTGACCGCCAAGAGCTGGCTGACCGAAGCTCCGCTGCGCATGCTGATGAACAACCTCGACCCGGAAGTCGCCGAGAACCCCAAGGAACTGGTGGTGTACGGTGGTATCGGTCGTGCGGCGCGTAACTGGGAGTGCTACGACAAGATCGTCGAGAGCCTGACCCACCTGAACGACGACGAGACCCTGCTGGTGCAATCCGGCAAGCCGGTCGGTGTGTTCAAGACCCACGCCAACGCCCCGCGCGTCCTGATCGCCAACTCCAACCTGGTACCGCACTGGGCGAGCTGGGAGCACTTCAACGAGCTCGACGCCAAAGGCCTGGCCATGTACGGCCAGATGACCGCCGGCAGCTGGATCTACATCGGCAGCCAGGGCATCGTCCAGGGCACCTACGAAACCTTCGTTGAAGCCGGTCGCCAACACTACAACGATGATCTCAAAGGCAAGTGGGTACTGACCGCCGGCCTGGGCGGCATGGGTGGCGCTCAGCCTCTGGCTGCCACCCTGGCCGGCGCTTGCTCGCTGAACATCGAATGCCAGCAGAGCCGTATCGACTTCCGCCTGACCAGCCGTTATGTCGACGAGCAAGCCAAAGACCTCGACGACGCTCTGGCGCGCATCGCCAAATACACCAAGGAAGGCAAAGCAATCTCCATCGCCCTGCTGGGTAACGCGGCTGAAATCCTCCCGGAACTGGTCCGTCGCGGCGTGCGCCCGGACATGGTCACCGACCAGACCAGCGCCCACGACCCACTGAACGGCTACCTGCCGGCTGGCTGGACCTGGGAACAGTACCGCGACCGCGCCATTACCGATCCGGCCATGGTGGTCAAGGCCGCCAAACAATCGATGGCCGTGCATGTCCAGGCCATGCTGGATTTTCAAAAGCAAGGCATCCCGACCTTCGACTACGGCAACAACATCCGTCAGATGGCCCAGGAAGAAGGCGTGGAAAACGCATTCGATTTCCCAGGCTTCGTACCGGCCTACATCCGTCCGCTGTTCTGCCGTGGCATCGGCCCGTTCC
>NZ_NOIO01000084.1:0-528 GCF_014596605.1 Pseudomonas sp. PSB11 | reverse complement strand
TGCTCGCGAAAGCGGTGTGTCAGGCGACCTTGATGCTGGATGTGATGGCCTCTTCGCGAGCAAGCCCGCTCCCACATTGGATCTGCGTCATCGCCCCTTTTGAGTGCAGCCCCGACCCCCTGTGGGAGGAGCCTGCTCGCGAAAGCGGTGTGTCAGGCGACCTTGATGCTGGATGTGATGGCCTCTTCGCGAGCAGGCTCGCTCCCACATTGGATCTGCATCGTCGCCCCTTTGGAGTGCAGCCTCGATACCCTGTGGGAGCGGGCTTGCTCGCGAAAGCGGTGTGTCAGGCGACCTTGATGCGGGATGTGATGGCCTCTTCGCGAGCAGGCTCGCTCCCACATTGGATCTGCGTCGTCGCCCATTTTGAGTGCAGCCCCGATCCCCTGTGGGAGCGAGCCTGCTCGCGAAAGCGGTGTGTCAGGCGACCTTGATGCTGGATGTGATGGCCTCTTCGCGAGCAAGCCCGCTCCCACATTGGATCTGCGTCATCGCCCCTTTTGAGTGCAGCCCCGACCCCCTGTGGGA
>NZ_NOIO01000055.1:0-8766 GCF_014596605.1 Pseudomonas sp. PSB11 | reverse complement strand
GACTACATCCACTATTACAATCACCAACGCATCAAACTGAAGCTAAACGGACTGAGCCCTGTTGAATACAGGGCTCGATCTGTTCAGGTATAGATTTACGATCGTCCAACATTTCGGGGTCAGTCCACTCTGCGTGGGAACGATCAGGGTGGGGATCAGGCAGTCAGCGAATAGATCAGCGCCGAGATCGCCACCAGCCCTACCGCCACTACAAACACGTTCGACGCCTGGCCACGATAACGCGCCATCGCCGGTATCTTGCGAATGGCGTACATCGGCATCAGGAACAGGATGGCCGCGATCACCGGACCGCCCAGGGTTTCGATCATGCCGAGGATGCTCGGGTTCAGCGTGGCGACGATCCAGCACACCACCAACATGAACGCCGCGACGATGCGGTCCAGGGTCTTGGCTGCCGGACGTTTGCCGCTCTTGACGATCAGGCCCTTGAGGCCCTCGCTGGCGCCGATGTAGTGCCCCAGGAACGACTTGGAGATGGCCACGAAGGCAATCAACGGTGCCGCGAAGGCAATGGTCGGATTGCTGAAGTGGTTGGCCAGGTACGACAGGATCGACAGGTTCTGTGCTTTTGCCTCGGCCAGTTGTGCCGGCGACAGGGTCAACACGCAGCTGAACACGAAGAACAGCACCATCACCACCATCAACGCGTGGGCCCGGGACAGGATCTGAGAGCTACGTTCTTCGGCGTGCTCGCCGTATCGGCGCTTCTGGTCCACGGCGAATGCCGAGATGATCGGCGAATGGTTGAACGAGAACACCATTACCGGAATCGCCAGCCACAAGGTGCGCAGCAACGCCGAGGGCTCAGGCAGCGTGCTGGCCGTGGTCAGGATGCCGCCGTTCCAGTGTGGAATCAGGAACACCGCCAGGAACAGCAGCGCGACGATGAACGGGTAGACCATCAGGCTCATGGCCTTGACGATTACCTGCTCGCCGCAGCGCACCACGGCCAACAGGCCGAGGATCAGCACGAACGACAGGACCGCGCGCGGTGGCGGCATGATGTGCAGTTGATGTTCCAGGAAGCTGCCCACGGTGTTGGTCAGGGCCACGCTGTAGATCAACAGGATCGGGAAGATCGCGAAGAAGTACAGCAAGGTGATCAACGCACCGGCCTTGAGCCCGAAATGCTCTTCCACCACTTCGGTGATGTCCGCGCCTTCGCGGCCAGACAGCACAAAGCGGGTCAGGCCTCGGTGTGCGTAGAACGTCATCGGGAACGCCAGCAATGCCAGGACCAGCAGCGGCCAGAACCCGCCCAGGCCCGCATTGATCGGTAAAAACAGGGTTCCCGCGCCAATCGCCGTACCAAACAAGCCCAGCATCCAGGTGGTGTCCTGGCGATTCCAGCTCGTAAGGGTTGCGGGTGTCGCTGCTACAAAGCGTTCGTTAACGCTATTGGCCTGATCATTCATCCGGTGGGATCTCCACATTCCGGTCACTTGCCACCCGGCCAGGACGCGTCGGAATACCCGACAGGCAGCGCCTGGCCGAAACAGGGGCGCGATTCTGGAGGATTAGTGAACAGAAGCAAAGACTTAGGTGAGGAACGGTGGTACCAGGTTGCACCTTTGCCCCCGATAAGGAGTCGCAATCCGTAGTTTTTCAGGATTGTTTGAACTTTTTTCACAATCTTTGAGCGGACGCTGGGGTGCTCAGGCCAGAGATTGGGGGACTCAGACATTTGAAAGCGGGAAAGTGAGCCCCGCAAATGGGCACTCCCGCCTAATTATGATTTGAGAACCTAGCTATTCTCCTGCTACTCCATCGATAGCGCACTCGACTAAACGACCTAGAGGCTACCGCGGATTGGAGGTGAATCCGCTAGATAGCTGAATTTCTCGGCGATTGGGTCAGACTATTACAAGCTGACATTGGATACACATCGGTTTAGGCTTGTAACTGCAAAACCCCAGTGTAATCGGAGCAATGCTGCTTCCATTGCGATGAGTCGCCGAACACATACCAGCTGCCCACCACGAGCGAATTTGGCCTTTTTTGGTGTCACGAAAATGTCGCAAGCCACGAAACCTGCGGTTAATGGTTTTTCAGGAATCAATGGCTTTCAGATCTTTACGCACTTGAGCTAGAAACGCTTTGAGATCCGTGATGTTTTCCTTTCGCATGTAACACGCAGTAATCAGGCTGACGGGATGCACCCCCAAAACGCTGCACAATTCCTCAAGCTTCGCCATCGTCGGGCTGGTGCCTCCTCGCTCAAGCAAACTGACATTGGTGCGGCTGCTTACCAACGAAAAATGCTCCTGCGTCAGGCCTTTCCGAAGGCGAGCCTGTCGGAACGTTGCTCCGAATGCTTCTTTCAGTTCCATTTTGCTTTCTCACAAAAGGAACGATAAGGCGACATTGCGCAATATATGACTACAACATATATTGTTCATTCGAGATGCCGAGGTACCAACGATGAACAAGGATCATGAAGGGCCGACGATTATTTCCAGCCTTTTCAATGCTGATTTTCTGGGGCGCCCGTTCATGCGGCAGACGGTCATGATCCCCTGGTTTTACCTCGAAGCACATGTTCGATACGGTAAGGAATTCGTTGGGGAAATGCTCATGGTGTCCTCATTTGAGGCACTGAAAGACATTCTCAAGGTCCAACATGAGTCATTTCGAGTGCGATCCATTCAGTACGTAACTCCTGGTTTCGTAAATGAAACCGGTCATTGGAAAATGGAGCCGCTCCTTGAGGCAAGTGAGGCGATTAATCCGCAGGGTGAGCGGGTCCCGCTTTTCAAGGTTTCTGATCGAACCTACACGCACTTGGGGGTGAACACCGAGGTGAACCTAAAAAGCGTTAGGGTTCTATTCCCAGCCGCCCAAAAAAAGCGCGAATGACATCGACCATTTTTCTGTGATGCATCGGCTTAAGCCTTGTTCGCACTCCTACTTAGGGACTGGCAGCTTCGCCCCAGTCGCCGCTAATCGATGACGGGGACTCCGTTATTGCAGAAATCACTCATTTTTATTGGCGTCTTATCAGACAAAATCTTGAGATGACACGTGCTCGCGCTCCGTTCTATGTCGAGGAAGCTTATTGGGCAAGCACGGGGCGCGCCCTTCCCCAGGCACTGTGGATTGATGGCGTATGCGCTCTAGACGAACCATCAGAGAGCATTATCCGCCGCTACGCGGCTTGCTGAGGCGCGAAACGTTATCACATCTGGGTTACGCTTATTTGTCCCATCGGTATCATGAGCTGGCCGTATTGTAGCCTTGAGAGTCAGGCGGCCAGCTCAACGCAAGCGCGTAGCCGCCACTCCCCCTCGTAGAGGGTGGAGACACTGAAAGCCAGCAAGTGCCGTATTAGCAGCTTTCATAAATCGCCATTCGCAGTCGCTCGCACACTCGACGCGACCGGGGGCAAAAATGGGGGCACAGCGCACTTTTCTTGTTCTGAAACCACCGCCCTAGAGCCAAGTCAAAATGTTCTTTGGCGACCCAGAGAGTCTTTGATGTTGTCGAAAAAGCGGCCGAAAACTCCCGTATCAGACACATCAATCGACGAATCGGCTGCTCGCCGCGACCTTGCCGAGGCGATCTGATCGAAGTGCAGGACAATCTGGTAAACGCGCGCCGCACGATTGGGGACTACATTGGTGAACCCCCAGAATCGCTGACCACCTTGCAGCCACTCAAGCTCAAAAGAGCTGGATATCAACTTCCCGCTGTTCTGCGGTGGCGGCGTCAGGGCGCTGTTGCGCAGGACCAACCCTGGCCGCCAGGCCGGGTTGATCAGCCAGATCGATCGCCTGCGCCGCTGAGCCACAGGCCTTGCCCCCTCTCCCGTTTACAGGAGAAGGTGAGGAGCGGCGCGACCACCTGTGCCACTCCCCATACGCCTAGGTGAAAAGCTGCACATCGCTCGCCGCCAGGCTCGCCACCCCGGCCAGGGTCACCATCGCCACCGCATTGCCATTGGCCGTGCCGTCGGCGTCGTAGTAGAGCGTCTGGTTGCTCTGGTTGAACACCAGGTGGTTGCCGGCTTGCTCGGTCAGGGCGCCGCTGACGTTGGTCAGCACCGCGTCGATGGGTTGGCCGTTGAGGTGAAACGCCGAGCTGTCCAGAGCCAGGATGTCAGAGCCCTGAGCGAAACCGAAAACAGTGTTGCTGGTACTGGAGTCGGGAGCTACGGAGAATCGGAAGATGTCGTTGCCGTTTCCGCCGAACAGCTGATTGAAGCCGCTGCCACCATCCAGCGTGTCATTGCCGTCCTCGCCAGAAAGGGTGTCGTTACCGTCACCGCCCTCCAGCAGGTCATCACCCAGCCCGCCATACAGCTGGTCATTCCCACCCCCGGCCGCCAGGCTGTCATTACCGCCATGCCCATAGAGGAACTGGTTGCCGGCGCCGGTGGTGATACTGTCGTCGACCGCATCGCTGCCGATGAAGTAGTCGGCCAGCTCACCCAATTGCTGGCGGTTCCAGGTCGTGCCGTCGCTGAAACGCACCTCCTGCACGCCGTACTGGTTGGGGTTGTCACTGGCCTGGTAGGCCAACAGCTGGTTCGACAGGAACACGGTCTTGCCCGTGGCAAAGCCCAGGGTGACGCTGTTGCCGTCGCCGCTGACCGTGACGCTGGCCGGGGTGATGCCGGCCGCCAGCTCGAGCCGGTTGAGGTCGCCGGCCGTCGTGGTGTTCACGTAGTCGGACAGCGAGACATTGCCGCTGCCATCGAAGCGGTAGGTATCGCTGCCACTGTCGCCGGCAAGCGTGACCGCGGAGGTGTTGGCCAGCCCGTTGGCAACCAGCAGGTCGTCGCCAGCGCCACCAAAGGCATAGCTGCTGTCGCTGGCTCCCGTGCCGAGGCGCAGGGTGTCGTTGCCATTGCCCCCCAACAGCTGATTGAAGCCGCTGCCGCCGTCGAGGCTGTCGTTGCCATCCTCGCCAAAGAGGGTGTCGTTACCGTCACCGCCCTCCAGCAGGTCATCGCCCAGCCCGCCATACAGCTGGTCATTCCCGCCCCCGGCCGCCAGGCTGTCATGGCCGCCATGCCCATAGAGGAACTGGTTGCCGGCGCCGGTGTTGATACTGTCATCGACCGCATCGCTGCCGATGAAGTAGCCGGCCAGTTCGCGCAGTTGCTGGCGATTCCACACGGTGCCGTCGCTGAAGCGCACCTCCTGCACGCCGTACTGGTTGGGGTTGTCACTGGCCTGGTAGGCCAACAGCTGGTTCGACAGGAACACGGTCTTGCCCGTGGCAAAGCCCAGGGTAACGCTGTTGCCGTCGCCGCTGACCGTGACGCTGGCCGGGGTGATGCCGGCCGCCAGTTCGAGCCGGTTGAGATCGCCGGCCGTCGTGGTGTTCACGTAGTCGGACAGCGAGACATTGCCGCTGCCATCGAAGCGGTAGGTATCGCTGCCACTCTCGCCGGCAAGCGTGACCGCGGAGGTGTTGGCCAGCCCGTTGGCAATCAGCAGGTCATCGCCAGCGCCACCAAAGGCATAGCTGCTGTCGCTGGCTCCCGTGCCGAGGCGCAGGGTGTCGTTGCCGTTACCGCCGAACAGCTGGTTAAAGCCGCTGCCACCGTCCAGCGTGTCGTTGCCATCTTCGCCAAAGAGGGTGTCGTTACCGTCCTCGCCGAACACCGTGTCGTCCCCTGAACGCGCCTGGACGACATCGTCGCCCGCCCTGGCGCGAATAAGGTCGGCGCCCTCCGTACCCAGCAGCGGGTTGTCAATGCCTTGCGTACCGTCGATGGGGTTGAGCAATTGTGCAATCCCGGCGGTCGAACTGCTGGCGACGGACTCCAGGGTATTGCCACCATCGGTGTAACTCGCCAGCACGCGAACCTGCAGGCCGATCAACGTCGAACCGAGAGCCAGGCTGGCAGCAGTGGCGCCGGCAAGGTCGCTCCAGTTGGCGCCATCGGTGGAGGTCTGCCACTGGTAACCAACCACGCCCAGCCCATCGGCGTCGGCCAGCGAGTGGCTGGCGGTCAGCGTCTGTCCTTCCAGGGCCGTGCCGGACAGGGTGACGTTGCCGGTCGGGGCATCGTTCACCGCTGTCACGTCGACGGTCAGGATATTGGCGCTGGCGGCAAAATCGCTGCCGTCGCTGACCCTGAAGCCGAGCATCGTGTAGTCGGTGCCATTCGCGTCGACCGCTGGCGTAAAGCGCAGATGCCCGGCGTCCAGGTCGGCACGGTTGACCAATTGGTTGGCGAGCACCGCCACCCACACGCTACCGTTGAAGAACTCCAGGCTACCCGCAGCCGGCAGGCTGGTGATCTGCACCGCTGCCAGCGGCGTGCCCTCGGCGTCGCTGTAAACGCCGAAATCGGCCACACTCAGCAGTACCGGCGTGTCTTCCGCCATGGTGACGCTGGCGTCGGTCGAGCTTGGCGGCGTGTTGCTTGCGCCTGCGCCAACCAGCGCCTGCACCGTGGTCGGCGACCACATCGTGCCATCGGCAAATCGGATCTCGTCGATTTCCGCGGCCCCGGCGATGAAGTAGTCGAGCACTGTGATGCTGTCGCTGGCATTCAACCTCAGCACCAGGTTGTTGCCAACCTGGCTCGCCGCCACTTGCGTGGGCAGGATGCCGGTGGCGAACTCGATAGCGTCGATATCGCCTGCTGCGGCGTTACGATTATCGACCGTATCGGCGCCGTCGCCGAGCGCGTAGCGGTATATGTCGTTGCCGCTGCCACCGATCAGCGTATCGTTGCCGACGCCGCCGACCAGCACGTCGTTACCCGCCTGAGCATCGATGCTGTCGTTGCCGGCCTGCCCATTGAGCGAATCGTTGCCACCGGCGCCGAAGATGGTGTCGTCGCCGTTGGTAGCGCTGAAACCGGGCAAGGCGTAGCGGCTGATCTCGGTACCGTCAGCGAAGCGCAATGTCTGTACGCCGCCTTCGTTGCCATTGCCGCCGGTGGCAAACTGGCCAGGAATGATTAGCGTTTTGCCAGTAGCGAAGGTGACGATCAGATCGTTACCGCTGCGCGACAGCTGCAGGCTGGCAAAGTCGATGCCGGCGGCGAACTCGACCACGTTGTTATCGGTCGGGGACGTGTTGTCCCTGTTGTCAAAAATGTAAATATGGGCTCCATCACCGACACGGTAGAGGTCGCTCCCTGCTCCACCGAACAGGCCGGACTCAAATCCCGGGGAGGTTCCCGTAAGCGACCGTACATCGAGGGTATCGTTGCCATTCCCGCCCCCCAGTGTTGCGGCGAAACTATTACCGCTCAGTATCAGCGTGTCGTTGCCATCTTCCCCATACAGCTGTGAATGGGGGGAATCACTTGCAATCAATACATCGTTGCCGGTTCCACCATACGCCCTATCGTCGGCACCAAAGCTGCCGAGATCAAGGGCGTCATTGCCGATGCCGCCGTATAGGGTGTCATTGCCGTTGCCGCCGTTGAGCACATCGTCCCCGTCCCCTCCATCAAGAAGGTCGTTGCCGTCGTTGCCATTGAGCGTATCGCTGCCGGATTGACCATACAGTCCGTCGTTGCCATTGCCGCCGTTCAGGGTGTCATCGCCGTCGCCGCCTTCCAGTGTGTCGTCGCCGTCACCGCCTTCCAGCAGATCCGCCCCGCCGTAACTTCGCAGGATGTCTGCACCGCCAAAGCCGCGAAGAATGTCGTTACTCTCGGTGCCGTCGAGAATGTTGTTGTTGCCATCACCGTCGAACAGGTTGGTTGCAGACACCACCCAGAACGACGCACCGCTCGCCACCGACTCCACCGTGCCTCCTTGGTCGGTGTAGCGCGTTTGTGCGCGCACCTGCTGGCCGATCTGGTCGGCACTCAGGGTGAAGCTGTCGCTGTTCGCGCCGACAATGTCAGTCCAGGTATTGCCGTCGACCGATACTTGCCACTGGTAGCCGATGGCACCCAGGCCGTCGGCGTCGGAGAGCGTATTGCTGGCGCTGAGCGTTTGACCGACCACCGTCGTGCCGCTGATGAGCACGTCGCCGGTCGGAGCATCATTCACGGCCGCCAGATTGAGTGTGGCTACAGTGTTGATAGTGGCCATGCCGTCGCTGATCACCACCGCGAAACTCACCGCACCGTTGCGGTTGGCCGCCGGGCTATAAGTCCAGGTGCCATTGCCATTGTCAGTCAGGCTGCCGTCGGCCGGGTCGACTCTGACGCTCTGCACGCTCAGCGTATCGCCCACATCCACATCGCTGGCGTTAGCCAACAGTTGCGCGGTGGTCAGGGTGTAGCTTTGATCCTCCACGCCATTCGCCAGACTTACCGGGCCGGTAACAGTCGGGGTGTCGTTGGTGTTGCCAACGCTCAGGGTGAAGCTGGAACTGGCGCTGAGATTGCCACGGTCCGTGGCGGTGACCTTGATACTAACACTGCCAACCTCGCCATTGCCTGGTGTGCCGCTGAAGCTACCGTTCGCGGCATCGAAGCTCAGCCAGTTTGGCAAGGGCGAGCCGTCTGCCAGGGTAGCGCTATAGGTCAGCGTATCGCCCGCATCGGGATCGGTGAAGGTGCCGGCCGGTACGGTGAAGCTGAAGACGGCATCCTCGGTCGCCGCCTGGTCGGCCAGTGGGCTGCTGACTTCAGGGGGCGTATTCAGGTTTACCACCTCAATGCCGGTAATGCTGGTCGAAGGTGCAAAATTGTCGACGGTAAGGTTGCTGGCCACGGTGTTTTGCAGGGTAATGATGGTCCGCCAGCCGGTGCCACCCGCCGCCGTGCCGTTCTGGTCCCACTGCAGCAGGGTATCGGCGCCCTGCTGCACCAGGCGCAGGTAA
>NZ_NOIO01000054.1:0-9315 GCF_014596605.1 Pseudomonas sp. PSB11 | reverse complement strand
CTACCAGTTTGGCGTGAAATTGCCACTGCGCTCACCGGCCGGCTTCGCCAGCGGTGAGGACGGCGTGTGGGGTTTGCAGACCCGCCACCAGGTGGTGGAAAAATCCATCAACTTTCGCGCCTATCACGCCCTTGACGCCCGCGCCTTTCTCGATGGCGAGGTCGACCAGACCCGTGGCACCACGACCAGCACCTACGGCGAGGCCTACCACTACGCCGAACCCTATCGCGTGCTCGGTGACAAACTGGATCAGGACGAAGACCTGCAAAGCGAAAGCGGCTTTTTCTACGCACGCCTGCGCCACGAACGTTACCTCAACAGCCAGACCCATCTCAGCGGCGCCAGCAGCAGCGCCACCCTGGCGCCGGGCCAGGTGCTGAAAATCACCGGCGCGCCCCAGGCCTTTGCCCCCGGCGCAGTGATCACCAGCCTGCGCACCCGCGCCGCCCGCGACCGCAACATCGAAGTGCATTTCGAGGCCATTCCCTACGCCGAGATGGTCT
Organism: Pseudomonas sp. PSB11; assembly: GCF_014596605.1. NCBI lineage: Bacteria > Pseudomonadati > Pseudomonadota > Gammaproteobacteria > Pseudomonadales > Pseudomonadaceae > Pseudomonas > Pseudomonas sp. PSB11. Next base: position 8,812 of record NZ_NOIO01000054.1, on the reverse strand, counting down.
GCTTCCGCCCAGAGGTCCCACCCAAACCACTCATCGCCGGCACCCTGCCGGCCCGCCTCAGCAGCCCCGACCGCAACGACCGCTACGCCGAAATCGACCTCGAAGGCCGCTACCGGGTGCGCTTCCTGTTCGACCGCGACACCTGGAAACCCGGCCAGGAAAGCACCTGGCTACGCCTGGCCCGGCCTTACGGCGGCGACACCCACGGCCTGCACCTGCCAATGCTCGCCGGCACCGAAGTGGCGGTGGCTTTCGAACAGGGCGACCCGGACCGCCCCTACATCGCCCACGCCCTGCACGACAGCGAACACCCGGACCCCGTGACCCTGCGCAGGCGCGACCACACCCGCAATGTGCTGCGCACGCCGGCGAACAACAAGTTGCGCATGGAAGACCTGCGGGGGCAGGAGCACGTCAAGCTCAGCACGGAGTATGGCGGCAAGAGTCAGTTGAACTTGGGGCATCTGGTGGATGCTCAGAAGCAGAAGCGGGGGGAAGGGTTTGAGCTGAGGAGCGATGGCCATGGCGCCATTCGTGGGGGCAAGGGCTTGTTCATCAGTGCCGAGGAGCAACCCAAGGCCCAAGGCAATCAACTCGACATGGACGCGGCCATCGCCCAACTGGAAAGCGCGTTGTCGCTGGCCCGTTCACTGGCCGAGGCGGCGCGCAGCGCTCCGGCCACGCCCGGCGATACCGACAGCCAGCAACGCTTGACCGAGGCCCTCAAAGGCCTGGCGCAACCGGGCGTGCTGCTGCATGCCCCGGCGGGCATCGGCCTGGTCAGTCCCGAGGCAGTCTGCGTGTCTTCGGGCGCTGAAAGCGTGGCGATCGTCGCTGCGCACAACACCGATATCAGCGCCGGGGAGAACATCACCGCCACCGCCGACGGCGGGGTCAGCCTGTTGGCCCAGCGCGCGGCCCTGCAACTCAAGGCCGCCCATGGCAAGGTCGAGCTGCATGCCCTCGACAGCGAACTGCATGCCCTGGCCATGACCGACATCAGGATTGAAAGCCTGACCGGTCGCCTGCACCTCAGCGCACCGAAGGAGGTGTTGATCGAATGCGGCGGCGCCTACATCCGCATGAAAGACGGCGAGATCGAGCTGGGTGCCCCCGGCAACATCTACCTCAAAAGTGCGCATGTTCAAAAACTCGGCGCCACTAGCGTTGATACGCCGATCACGCCGCTCCGGCCGGGTTACACCGGTCGCTACACGCTGAAGGATGAGGCGCAGACACCCCAGCCATTCATCAACTACCAGATCACCACGCGGCAAGGGGCGGTGTTCACCGGAGTGACCGATCGGCAGGGGCAAACCAGGAATGTTCATAGCCTGTTGCCGGGAGGGTTGAAGATTGAGTTTCCGGACAAGACACCAGCGTCTGGTCCAGGACATTGGGTAACTGTTGATCATGATTATCACGGTCTGAAAAACACCGCGCTCATGGTGCTCAATCGCCTGACGTCAATGGGTGAAGAAGGAAGAGTCTTCGGGTCGGAGGGAAAGGATTACGAAAACACTAAGCGCGACAAAATTCAGGAATGGAAACCTTTACCTGACGACAGTGAAGACTTTTTGAAATCAGAGTCTGCTGTTCATGTCTACGGGATTAAAAGAACAATCACTCAAGCGTTTGTGGAGGGCGAGGATGCCTGGGCGACGGGTGGACGTTCCTGGTATTGGCAGCCTGCTACCGGTGATGATGTTTATGAAAAGAAGGTTGACGGCAAATGACTGGGAATAAGGTGTATTTGTTTTGGGGTGGAATGGATCTGATTTACATCGGTCGCTTCTGTTATCTGAATGTCTCCCAAGGGAAAGTTCCGCTTTATAGCGATGTTCAATCTTTTGTCAGGTTGAGTTCTGAGCAGGATAGTATTTCGTTTTTGATATTTTCAATGTCGTTGGTTTTGAATGTTTCAATAATTGTTTCAATGTTTTTGTTTTTGCGACGCTCGCGTTTCGCATCCCGTCTAGCCTATGCGCAGGTACCTCTCAGGCTGTTGTTTGGCGTGCCGTCCCTGTCGATTTTAGTCTGGGCTTCGACAACTGCGGGAGTTACGTCCTCAGCTTTGTTGATGGGTTTGTTGCTGTTTTCAGAAGTCCTGAAGGTCGTTTCGATAGGATTCTGGCGCACAAATCATCAAATAATATAACAACTAAAGGACTGATAATGGACGACTCCCTGCACTATACGGACACACTGGGCTCGAACAAGGACGTCATTCGCAGCAAAATCAATGCGCAAATGAACTGGATCGAATTCCAGTTACTGGATGAACAGGGCGAACCTTTGGCCAACCTGCCCTGGCGGGCACTGAATGAGGCCACATGTACCGCCTTTGTGCCTGAGTATGGCGGTCAGAGCGATGCTCAGGGCGTGATCCGTATCCAGGACCTTCACCCGTTGCCTCTCACCTTGATGATGGCCGCTGATCCTCTGGCCAAATTGCTGCAAGGTCGACGCTTGCGCGCCGAGCGCCCCGAACCGCCACGTCCTGGCGTGGTTGATCGCACACCGCTGTATGGTCCGCAGCGTTCGGGCTTCTCACCGATCGAGCAGCAGGCGATCGCGGCCGGTCATGGTTATCACTACCTTCGAGTCGGCCAGATCTGCGATCAACAGCCGACCTTCGACCCACCCTTGGCCGATCCCGCTGAGCTGCCGGCCTATCACTTTCCGGATCGGACCTTCGGCGGTTTTGCCCTCGACGCCGAGCACTTGAATCGTCGTTATGTGCTGGAAATCTGCCCTTTGCGCGCGTGGTCGCTGGTGTTGCATCACCAGGCGCAGTACAGCCTGGCCAATGCTTATAACCTGGGGGTGATGAGTATTTTGGCGTACAGCAGTCGGCCCGAGAAAGAGTTGGGTTCGGCCAAGCAATTGTTCGAACAACAATGCCTGGACCTGTCGCGCACACCGCGGGTATGGGACAACGGCAAGGAGTGGCCCTGTCTGGTCACCGATGTGCCTTTCAAAGAGCGCTACATCATCGCCAAAACCTTGGATACTGCTCAGGCCGAACTGCCTCAAGGCAATACGCAGTTTTTCTATGCAATCAATGCTTCCCAAGTGCTCGTGGGGTGGCGGGGCACCGATGGGCTCACCGATCTTGGCACAGATGCGACTTTTCGTCCGGTAAAACCCGAGCTGCAGGCTCAGTGCGAGTCCAAGGTTCCCTGCGCCGGTCTGGCGCCAGAGGGCAGTGTGCATATGGGCTTTCGCGATGCGTTCGAACTGGGCGGGAGGATTTATGCCGAAGACTTGGGCAAGAGGATCCCTGATGCGGCTTTAGAAAAAGAATTGTTCATCTGCGGTCACAGCCTCGGAGGGGCCCTCGGTCTGGTCCATGCGGCATCGCTGAAAGCACACAATCCTTTGCTGTACACCTACGGCATGCCACGCACGTTTTCCCTTAAGGCAGTAAAGGGCCTGAGCGAAATCGTGCATTTCCGTCACGTCAATGAGATTGATCCAATCCCCAGCGTTCCGCCCGAAGCCGCGTTGGACAATTACCTGTACGACCTCTACGGTCCACTGGGCACCACCCTGGGGTTTTCCTGGTCAATGCTGCAATTGACTGCCAGCCAGTTGTTCCGTCATGGCGATCCCTTTTGTCATCACGGCGAAATCGCCATGTTCTTCAAAGCCGAGCAACACATGGAACTGCGGGGCTCACAGTACCCCGCTTATCGCAACAAGGAAGGGCTGGGTGCGCCTTACCACACTACCGTCACCCGACGCCTACTTGAAAAGGCCAAGCTGTACCTGGTCCCCAGCCTCAGCCCGGAGGACGACAAGCAGGCCGAGCAAGCGCAGCAGCGGTTGACCACCTCGCTGACCGCCGAGAGCCGGGTCAGGTATTTCCCGCCTCACAGCAACCCAATAACCGGACGGGCCGTGGGTCTAGGCGATCACTTCATGTCGGAGTACCAGCCTTATATCCACAATCAGCTGCTGGAGTCCCTGGACCCTGAGCGCGATCCGTTGCTGGCGCGGCAGGTACAGCGACAAAAATTCGCCCAGCAGATGCGCGAACACTCCGAGCGAACTCCCGCGGATGAACTGGTGCGCAATCGCGTGTTTCTGGATTTGCAGAGTCGGCTCGGCCAAGCCTTGAACGTTACTCGGAAATCAGAAGGTGGTATCGAGGCGCTCCAACGTTTCGATGTCGCAGCCAGCCTTCTGCCCCGTTATGAGAAAACCTACAGTTGAGCCCGTCAGCAACTTCAAGGATACGACCATGATCAAGAAGATGCCCGTCGCGTTACTCATCCTGTTCGTCAGCCTCAGTGGTTGCGCCAAGGACTACAGCCTGGCACCGCCTCCTGACAGCGAACAGATGACTATTACCGTGAAAGTGCCGAAGGAGCTAGTAGCGAGACCGATGCTGGTGATGTATCGCTCCGCGACTTGTAAGCGCATCACCCACGGTGCCAGTGGAGAGCGCATCGAGTTGGAGGGGTATCACGGCATTGAGGTGCAACTGCAACGTCAGGGGCAAAGTGATCTTCACAGTACCAAGTTACCAATGGATGGTGGCGGTGCTTGTCGATGGCATTTGGCCAATGTCACCTTTGGCGTCGCTTACGACTTTCCGAATCCCTTTGGCGAGAATGTCACTCATGGCTCGGGGGGTGGGGTGATCGCGATATTCGATCACAACAACTCGCCTCGGGGGGGAGCGGACTTTGAAGTTGAAGGGGATTTGACGATAAAAAAAGATTACTACCCTTGGTTGAGCGAAGCCTTTCTTGGCGGTTACAGAAAGCAGATCAGCCTGACAAGTGAGGGCGATATTTATTTGATGTACCAAGCATTACAGGCTCGCCAAGTGTATTTCGAGCCCGTCCTGCATTCAAACTTTTTGGTCACTTCGGTGCAACCGAAGGTGAAGAAAAAGGGTAATCACACCGCCTTCACTTATCCCGACGCAAGTGTCGTGGCTGATGGCAGTTTTGAACCTAGTTTCCGAAAACTGCAGGCCATCCGCCTGGCGGCGGAGAGCAAAAAATGAAAGTTAGGTTTCCCTGAATTTAGATCATGCTTTGCTTCAGTCTGACAGAACTTAAGTCCGGCAGCTTTTCAAAAAAACGCCCGCATTGGTGTCATTGTGTTGGGTGTTTATTCAGTATTTCGAGGTGTGCAAGATTAATGCTGGAGTTGATTTAAATTAGATTTTTTATTTGTATGCTCGTAAATACTTGTGAGTTGGCTTTTTGTCGACTGTTTTGTTTGGTGGATAAATTTATTAAGTAATTTGGCTGTTCATTTATCAGTCCATAATCTATGGCCGTTTTTTGGAGTAATGAATATGTACCAAGGATTTGTGCTGTTGGGTGACAAAACCACACACGATGGAGAGGTCATATCGGCTGCCTCCACAACATTCGTTCACGGTAAACCCGTGGCTTTGGTGGGTGATGAGGTCAGCTGTCCGCGGCATGGGGAGAACCCGATTGTCGAAGGCTGTCCCGACTGGTCTGAAAATGGCCGGGCGTTGGTGGTCGATGGCTGCCGCAGTGAGTGCGGTTGCCGGTTGATTTCCAGCGCTCCTGATTGCGTGGTGGGGTGAGCCATGGGTTGGGATCGTCAGCCACCTGAAGAGGTGATAACGCCCGTGCCTCCGGTACCGGTGCGGTGGGTTGCGGCGGCCGGTATGGCAATTCTGGCCTGTGTGCTGCTGTTCCTGCTGTATGCCTCCGAGCGGTTACCACAGTTGCAGGCATTGAATGTGTGGGCAGTGTCCGGTTCGCCGTTGCTGATCTGGCTGTTGGCATTCGCCGCACGCGCCCATGTGTATGGACGTGCCCTGAGCCAGCAGCAGTTTCTGGAGGAGGAAGCGCAAGCGGCACAGCAGGCCTGGAGTTCGTGGGCGCAGCGTTATTTGGTGGTACATGGCAGTTGTGTGCTGCTGCCGGATCAGGTGACGGCCACGATGCTGGTTCAAGGCTCACCCAGTGTACCGCCGCGTACAGGGTTGGCCAGGCGCATCGCGTATTTGCCAGCGCCGGGCGGGGATCGCTTGCAGGCTGGGTTGCAGCAACTGTTTGAGGCGTTGCAGCCGACCTTGCTGGCCCTGCCGCGGGAGCAGGAACTGCGGGTCACCCTGTTGAATGATGTCGAGCCCGGGCAACACGAAGCATTACGCAATGCCTGGCAGCACAATTGGTCTGCGTCGATGGATCGAGCGCAGCCATCGGTGGTCACCTTGACCGGTGAACTGTCGTACCAGTGGATCGACCAAAAGCTTAAAACAGCCAGCCCGGCCTTCGAATTGATCCTGGTACTGCAGCTATGCGGCGACGCGGTGTATTCCGACGGGCTCGCGGCATTGCTGTTGTCTCCCAATGGCTTGACGGGCACAGCGGAACTGCCGGTGGTAGGAGGTTTGTTGCGTCCGATGTCGCTGAATGTCAGTGAACTGCAGAACGAGGTGGCGATGTTTCTTCAAACCCAGACAAGTGCCCGTCAGGCCGCAGGCCTGTTGGCGGACAGCATTGCCTGTCAGCCACTGGCCGGCAAGATCATTGCTGCCGGCAGCGCTCACGGCGCTTCGCCGAGTTTAGCGCAGCAATGGATTCAGGAGCCGCTGTGCGGGCTGGCAGGCCCCTTTAGCAGTTGGTTGATTGCGGCGCTTGGCGTGGAAATGGTTCGTCATCAGCGTCGGCCTCTCCTTGTACTGTCTCAGGGCGATCCGCAGCATTGGATCGGCACCGTCACCATGGGAGCGTTGGCATGACAACCGGGAAGAATGTTTGGCGCCGAGGGGGTGCATTGGTGTGGGTCAGCACGCTGATGGTGGTATTGGCATGGACGATCTGGAGTTATGGAGATCGGCTGGGACTAGTGGAAAACCACCACAAGGTGTTCACTTTTTTACTGACCGTTGCCATCGCGATATTGACTAATGCGGCACCCCGTTTATTGATCCATTTCAGACGCCTCAGTTACCGTCAGCAAGGGCTGGCGGATAAGCTTTACCCCGATACGGACGCGAGTCTGGTACCACCTCGCAAGCCAGTTATACGGTTCTCTGAGCTACGCGACTATCTTTACAACGCCTACGGTCCGTTCTGGCGCTTCAAAGTCCGCCTGCTCCTGGTCGTCGGCGAACCCGAGCAGATCGAAGCCATCGCCCCCGGCCTGACTACCCGGTACTTCCTGCATGGGCAGGACACCGTGCTGCTCTTCGGCGGCAGCGTGCAGGCGCCAACCCTGTTCAGCCAATGGCAGGGTTTGAGTCGCTGGCGTGCCCTCGATGGTGTGGTCTGGGCGTTGAACAAGCCACAATCCACCGACGCCGCAACACTGGGCGACAGTGTGCGGCGCCTGCGCGAGCTGGCCCGGACTCAGCATTGGCAGTTGCCGCTGTACCTGTGGCAGGTCTGCGACACTGGGTGGAAACAGCACACGCGGCAGACGCAGCCGGTGGGTTGCGCATTGCCCGCCGGTGTCACTGTCGTCGAACTGGAGAGCCGCCTGCAGCAATTGCTCGAACCCTTGCGCCAGGAGGGTCTGGAACAGATACGCGGGCAGATGCAGCATGACTTTTTGCTGCGCCTGTCCCGCGATCTGCAGGTCGAGGGCATTCCCCGCTGGCGTCAGGCGCTGGCGCCGTTGCTTGGCGAGTTTGCCCAAGGCGTGCCGCTGCGCGGGTTGTGGTTCAGCCTGCCGTTACCGGCGGTGGAGGCGGATCCCCATGACCGCAGTCACTTCTGGTCGATATCACCGGTCTGGCACGGCGTGCTCGGCGATAAAAAACCGCACCCGCGTCGCCTCGGCTGGCCCGCCACCCGCATCGCACAAACCCTGATGCTCGCCCTGACTCTGGCCTGGGGCGCCGGCCTGCTGCTGTCCTTCGTCAGCAATCGCGTACACATCGCCCAGGTGCAAACGACCCTGGCGACCCTGCAACACTCAGCCACCCACGACGAACAATTCCTCGCCCTCAACGAACTGAGCCGCGAGCTCGGCCGCCTGGATTACCGCGCTGTCCATGGCACGCCCTGGTACCAGCGTTTTGGCCTGAACAAGAACCCACAACTGCTACACATGCTCTGGCCCGCCTACGTCGAGGCCAACCAGCGCCTGCTGCGCGACCCGGCCGTGGCCAGCCTGCAACAACAACTCACTGCCCTGATCCAGTTGCCCGCCGACAGCCCCGAACGCCTCAAGCGCGCGCCCCAGGCCTACGAACAACTCAAGGCTTACCTGATGCTGGCGCGGCCGGAAAAAGCCGATGCGAGTTTTCTGGTCAAAGTGATGGGCTCGCTCGAACCGAGCGCCGACGGGGTTTCGCCGGGGCTGTGGCAGTTCTATGGCGAGCAGCTGGCGGCGCACCCGGACTGGCGCATCGCCGCCGATCCGCAGCTGGTGGCGCAGGTGCGCCAGCTGCTGCTCGGCCAGTTGGGCCAGCGCAATGCCGAAGCCAGCCTGTACCGCCAGGTGCTCGACGCCTCGGCCAATCATCACCCGGCGTTGGGCCTGGCGCAGATGGTTGGCGACACCGAGGCGCGGGCGTTGTTCGTCAGCCCGGCCAGCGTGCCAGGGGTGTTTACCCGCCAGGCCTGGGAGGGCCAGGTGCGCCCGGCGATCGAGGCCGTCGCCGAGGCGCGGCGTGAGGAAATCGACTGGGTGCTCAGCGACCGGCCGGGCGACATCGCCGCCGAGTTGACCCCCGACATGCTGCGCGAACGCCTGACCCGGCGCTACTTCCAGGACTACGCCAGCGCCTGGCTGAAGTTCCTCAACCGCCTGCGCTGGCAGCCGGCCAACAACCTGGGCGAGGTGATCGACCAGCTGACCC
>NZ_NOIO01000053.1:0-9483 GCF_014596605.1 Pseudomonas sp. PSB11 | reverse complement strand
GAGTCGGTCTCGGCCAACAACTTCGAGAAACTGACCCTCGGCGAGGACCAATATACGACCAAGGTCACCGACGAACCATCGGGCCAAGGCGACAAGATCACCGTCAGCATCGAAAGCAACGGCGACGTACTGGAAAACGCTGCACCGAAGTTCACGGTGAAAGTGGACCAGGTCCTCAAACAAGACCTGACCGTGACCTTGAGCAACGGCGATACCGTCGTGATCAAGGCTGGCAGCACCAGCATTCCATACGAGCTGAAAGCCCAGGGCGATGACGTCTACAAGGACGGCGAAACCATCAAGCTCAGCGTCACCGATGCTTCGGTTCCGGGCAAATCCTTCGAGAACCTGGTGCTTGGCGGCGAAGCCGTGGTGAAAGTTAGCGACACCCTCACCGAAGTCAAAGCCACCCTGACTGTGGATAAAACCACCGTCGCCGAAGGCGGCCAGATCACCTACACCGTGACCCTGACCAACGCCGCCGGCCTGCCGATGGCCAGCCACGGCGAGTTGACCTTCAAACTCACCGACGGTACCGAGATCAAGATCCCGGCCAATGGCACCAGCGGCTCTGCTGTGGTGATTGCCAAAGACGACATCTTCACCGGTGGTCAGGATGCAATCGTCAACAAGCTGGAGTCGGTCTCGGCCAACAACTTCGAGAAACTGACCCTCGGCGAGGACCAATATACGACCAAGGTCACCGACGAACCATCGGGCCAAGGCGACAAGATCACCGTCAGCATCGAAAGCAACGGCGACGTACTGGAAAACGCTGCACCGAAGTTCACGGTGAAAGTCGATCAGGTACTCAAGCAGGACCTGACCGTGACCTTGAGCAACGGCGATACCGTCGTGATCAAGGCTGGCAGCACCAGCATTCCATACGAGCTGAAAGCCCAGGGCGATGACGTCTACAAGGACGGCGAAACCATCAAGCTTAGCGTCACTGGTGCTTCCGTTCCGGGCAAATCCTTCGAGAACCTGGTGCTCGGCGGCGAAGCTGTGGTGAAAGTTAGCGACACCCTCACCGAAGTGACGGCCACCCTGAGCGTGGATAAAACCACCGTCACCGAAGGCGGCCAGATCACCTACACCGTGACCCTGACCAACACCGCTGGCCTGCCAATGGCCAGCCACAGTGAGCTGACCTTCAAGCTCAGCGACGGTACCACGGTCAAGATCCCGGCCAATGGCACCACGGGCACTGCAGTAGTTACCGCCAAGGACGACTTCTTCACTGGTGGCCAGGCCCCGATCATCAACAAGTTGGTGTCGGTCACCGGTGCTGACAACTTTGAAAAATTGACGCTCAAGGACACCACCCTGACCACCACCGTCACCGACGAGCCATCGGGCCAAGGCGACGTAACCACCGTGGGTATCAGTGGTGCGGCATCGGTCATCGAAGGCCAATCCGCGCACTACACGTTGAACCTGAGCAATACCTCTCAGGCCGAAGTCACGGTGACCCTGAAGTACACGGGTACTGCGGTCGACGGTTCAGACCTCAATGGTGTCATGACAATCAAGATTCCGGCCAACAGCAACAGCGTCGGTTTCGACATCAGCACCATCGATGACAAGCTGGTCGAAGGCTCCGAGAACTTCATCATCACCATCGACAAAGCCATCGGCGGCAACTTCGAGAATCTGGTGATCGACTCGAGCAAAACCTATGTCATCACCACCATCGTCGACAACGACCATGCACCGGTGACCACTGGCGGCGCAGTTACCGGCCTCGAAGACAAGACCCTGACCCTGACCTGGGACAACTTCAAGGTCACCGATGTCGATAACGACAGCCCGCTGGGCATCACCATCACCCAGGTAACGGGCGGTGGCGATTTGTTGTTCAACGGCGTGAAGGTGGTCGTCGGGCAGGTCATCAGCCAGGCGGATATCGCCCTGGGCAAACTGACCTTCGTGCCGGCACGCAACGAGTCGGGTGCCGATGGTTATGGCGGCACCGGGGTCGGCAACAAGGCAGCGGACTACGCGCAGATCAAGTTCAAGCCTACCGACGGTTTCAACCTGGGCAACGAAGCGACTCTGAAAGTCGACATCACTCCGCAAGCCGACGCACCCACCCTGAGTATCGCGGGTAACAACGTGAACTCGACAGGCCTGATCAAGGAGATCTGGACTGGCCTGACCGCCCTAAACACCGGCTACAACGGTACGGGCAGCGGTGCGCCGACCAACACCCTGAAATCGGTGATCGATGCGGCTGGCACTGCCAACAGCAAAGGTACCGTGACCGATGTGCAGGAAAGCAGTGTGACGGCGGGTATCGCCTCAAAAACCTCCGGCCTGATCTACCTCGAAGCCGGCAAGATCTACACCTTCAGCGGCACCGCGGACGACAGTCTGCTGGTGACGATTGGCGGCAAAAACGTGGCCAGTGCCCTGTGGGGTGCCGGCGGGACGATCAGCGGCTCGTTCACGCCGACCACCAGCGGCTACTACACCCTGGACATCTACCACCACAACCAGAGCGGCCCGGGCAGCTACGACGTCAACCTCAGGGTGGACAACGGTCCGGTGCTCGACCTGAACAATGCTGGCGTGCCGATCTACACCGGCGTCAACGACCTGATCAATGCAGGCGTGACGGTCTCCGACCTGCATGGCAGCAATGGCGAAGGCTACTACGACGGCTACAAGCTCAACACCGGGCCAGAGGGCGGCAGCATCAAACTGTCGGCCATCAGCACCGAACTGACCGACCGCGACGGCTCCGAAAGCCTGAGCGTGAAGATCGGCGGGATTCCGGCGGGCTCCGTGCTCGGCGATGGCGCGGGACATACCTTCACGGCCACCGCGAGCAATGGCGAGGCGGATGTCACCGGCTGGAACCTCGGCTCGCTGACCATCACCCCGCCGCCGTACTACAGCAACTCGTTCAACCTGACGGTGACTTCGACCTCCACCGAAATGCTGGGCGGCTCAGCGCCATCGTCGGCCGAGCTTCCGGTGACCATCTACCCAGCGACCTACAACCCGGTCATGGGCACGACCAAGGATGACAATATCGTCGGCACCGACAGCAACGACATCATCGTTGCCGACGTCGCTGGCCTAAACGTGGTTCAGGGCAAGAATTACAACATTGCGTTCATGGTCGACACTTCCGGCAGTATGGACACCTCGATCCAGGCAGCGAAGAACTCGCTGAGCCTGATGTTCAGCACCCTCAAGCAAAGCCTGGGTGCGAACACTTCGGGGACGGTCAACATTTTCCTGGCGACCTTCGATGACACCGTGAACACCACCGTTACGGTCAACCTGAATGACTCCGGCGCACTGGATCAACTCCAGGCCATCGTCAGATCGATGGCGTCTGGCGGTGGCACCAACTACGAGGACGTGTTCAAAACCACGGCCAACTTCTTCCAGAGTACTCAGGCCAAGGGCAATATCGGCGCCACCAACCTCACTTACTTCATCACTGACGGGGTGCCCACCTACTACCAATCCGGCGAATCGACCAACCCGATAGTCGCTGACTTCAAAAGCTCCAAAGTAGTCGATGGCAGACTGGATGACTACCTGAGCGTCAATAACTACAAGCTGGGCGATACCGCCTATATCACCCTGGGTGGAGTCAGCCGCCAGCTGATTACCAGCAGTGGCAAGATCAACAAGTGGTCCGAAGACTCGTCGGGCAATTGGACCAAGGACGGCACCATCGGCACGATCCGTGCGCAGGGTGACGGCACCTATGAGATCTCGTACACCGCCGGTAAAGGTAGCTACACCGACGACGATACGGCCGATAACGCCAGCAGCAGCTTCCTGTTGCTCAGTAAGTTGTCGCAGGTCGAAGCGATCGGTCTGAACGGCGCGATCAAGCCGGCCGACCTGATTCCGTTCGACACGGACAGCAAGCCACAAACCAATATCGATCCGAGCAACCTGGCCAATGCCATCCTCGGCCACACCGAGGCGACCCTGCCGGGTGACGACACGGTCAATGCGGGTGATGGCAACGACATCCTGTTCGGCGACCTGGTCAGCTTCAACGGCATTGCCGGCGAGGGTTACCAGGCGATGCAGGCGTTCGTTGCCAAGGAAACCGGCGTAGATGTCAGCAAAGTGACCACCAGCAACGTGCACCAGTACATTACAGAGCACACCGACGTGTTCGACGTGTCTGGCGCTCACGATGGCAACGACAGTCTGTTGGGTGGTGCCGGCAACGACATCATTTTCGGCCTGGGTGGCGACGACAAACTCTATGGCGGCAGCGGCAATGACCTCTTGCTCGGCGGTACCGGAAAAGACCTGCTTGAGGGTGGCGACGGCAATGACACCCTCCTTGGTGGCAAGGGTGACGACACGCTGATTGGCGGCCTGGGTGGCGATACCTTCGTCTGGAAGGCTGGCGACACCGGCACCGACGTGATCAAGGACTTCAATGCCAGCCAGGGCGACCGCATCGACCTGCGTGATCTGTTGCAGGGTGAAAGTGGCAGCACCATCGACAACTACCTGAAGATCACCACGGTGGACGGCGTATCGTCCCTGCAGGTCAATTCCGCTGGCAACTTCAACAGTGCCAACGCTACAGCGGCCAAGCCGGACGTGACGATCAAGCTCGAAGGTAACAACTGGTCCAGCGCCAACTTGCACAATCTGATTGCCGGTAGCGATCCGACGATCAAGATCGATCACAACAACAGCTGATGGCTGACTGACGGTCGCCCACAGCGGGCGGCCGTCACGTTTGCAATCAACAGCCCGGTGACGATTTCGTCATCACGCCGCATACTCGCCTGCAGTTGGCCTATGCTGCTGACAGCATGATGCTGGACCATTTCTGAGGGATGCCAAATGTTTTACGTGCAACGCGATGCGCAAGGCCAATTGGTTCGCGTGGAAGCTGCTGCCTATGCCGAAGCCACGGAAACGCTGCCAGCCGATCATCATGAAATCCAGGCCTGGTACGCCAACGAAACGATGGAGGTCAGCCTCAAGCAGCTCAAGCAAAGCGACCTGGAAATGATCCGCGTACTCGACGACTTGATCCAGGTGCTGACCAGCAAAGGCGTGATCCGTGTGACCGACCTGCCGCCGGCCGCACAGGCCAAGCTGATGGACCGGACCCAGGCCCGTGAGGCGTTGGGCGGATTAAGTCATTTGATCGATGATGATGAGGCAGGATTGATTTAGGCCTGCCGCCCTGTAGGTGTAGGAGCGAGCATGCTCCGGGCGGCGTTCCGACGAAATACCTGAGGGCGCCGCGGGGCGTCTGGTGCCCCGCGTCATCGTTACCCTCCATCGCGAGCAAGCTCGCTCCTGGGCCAAGGCTTGGGCGCACCGAACAATTGCCCTTGAACCCCATAAAGCCCCATCTCGCGAATCACCGACAATTCCCCTTCTGTCTCGACCCGCTCGGCAATCAACGGCAGGTCAATGCTGTGCGCCGCCCGCTGGATGGCCTCGATAAACAAACGCTTGTCACTCTCGCGATCAATCGCCCGGAAGTAGCTGCCATCGACCTTCAGATACGCTAACCCTAGCCGTGCCAGGTTACCGATCATGCTGAAACGTCCGCCGAAACGTTGCAGGCTCAATGAGAACCCCAACTCACGCAGGCGTCGCGTCAGCTCCTCGAGCACCGTTTGCTCCGGTAATTGTTCCTCACCGATCTCCAGCGTCAACCGCGGCCCCAGGTTGGAATGCGAACGCAATAGCTCGAAGACTTTATTCAGCGCCTGCGGGTCAGCCAGGGTAGCCGACGACAGGTTCAGCGCCAGCGACTCTTCATGGCCAGCCATCTGCTCAAGCACCAACTCCAGCATCAGGCGGTCCAGCCGCGCAGTCCAGCCAAAACGCTCCAGCCACGGCAGGAAGCGTCCGGCGGGAATGATCTGGCCCTCGGCATCAGTCAAGCGCGAAAGCACCTTGTAGTGCAGCACCAGCCGAGTGTCCTGGGCGGCAACCACCGGCTGGAAGAACAATTCGAAGCGACGTTGAGTCATGGCCTGATCGAGCAGGTTGTGCCACGCATGATGGTCTTCAGCCACATGAGTCGATGCGCCATGGTCCAGGCACGCCCAGCTCGGCTCACCCTGGCTCTGCGCCTGGGCCAATGCCTGATCCGCCAACCCGAGCGCCGCCTGCGGTGAATCGCCATGGGTAAAGGGAGCCAGTCCGATTGAGGCCACCGGCGCAACGTCGGTGGCGCCAGTGGCGTGCAGGCTCGCCAAGGCACTGTCGAGGCTGCGTGCCAATTGCAACGCTTCTTCGCGTACCAGCCCTGGCGCCAGCACGGCAAACTCACCGCCGCGAATGCGCGTGACCAGGTTTTGTGTTTCCGGGTACTTGGCGCACTCGCGAGACAATTGCAGCCCGACTGCCTTCAACAACTCATCGGTCCGCTGACCACCCAGGCGCTGATTCAAACCCGCCAGATCGTTGACCCGCAGCAACAGCAGATAACCCGAGCTGGCCTGCTCGGTATTGCTCACCCGTGCGTTCAACTGCATCTCGAAATAACGACGGTTCGCCAGCCCTGTCAGGTTGTCCTGATAAGACTCGATCCGCAGTCTTTCACTGCGCTCGGCCTGTTCCTGAAACAGTGCCTTGAGCTTCTCGACCATCTGGTTCATTGCTTGAACGACGCGGCGCAATTCGGGGGTACGCGGCAAATCCGGCAGGCTGAGGAATTCCCGGCGGGCAATCGCGTGGGATTGCTTGACCATGTAATCCAGGGGCTTCAATTGTCGACGCAACAGCAATGCACCCAAGACGGCGCTCACCGCGCCACACAGCAGCAGCCAACCAAGACTGCCCAGCGCACTCTGCCAAAGCTTGGCCAAGGCAAACATCGGGTGGCTGACCACCTCGACCCGTGCAGCCTGCTCCCAACCGCGGCTGACGATCGCATCGCCACCGGCCGCTTCCAGGCCGATCAGCTTGATGAACCATTGCGGTACATTGTTGACCGTCGGCATACCGCTGCGCTCGACGATGACTTTGTCGTCGCTCAAATCGACCACGCGGATGCTGGCGTAATACCCGCTGTCGAACAGCGAGCTGACCAGCAACTCGACCATCGCCGGATCGTCGATGTTCGGTGTCAGGGACACCGCCAAAGCCGTCGCGCCATCCTGGGCGTGAGAACGCAACTGGTTGACGTACTGGGTGCGCGAACTTTCCAGGCTGACCATGAAGCTGCCGGTAAAGGCGACCACCAGGAACAGACAGATAGCGATCAACAGCTGTTTGAACAAAGACATCTGAGCGTGAGCTCCTAGTTAGTCGTCTCGACCGGAAAACCTTCGGCCTGCATTTTTTTCAGCACATCCTGCCAACGCGACAGGCGTTTGGTATCACCAACCTTCTTGTTACCTTTGGCGCCGGGCAAGTACAGGCCTTCTGCATTGAAGGAGTAGACCGGAAGCAGATCCGTTCGCTGACTGGCGGGCTGGATCGTGTCGATCAGGCTATCGAGGACCAACGGCATCGCCTCTGGACTCGAATAGTAGGTCAGCACCATGTGTGCCCGGTTCAGACGCAGGGCCTTGACGTAGGTAATGCGCAGTTTGTCACTGGATACGCCAAGATGGCGCAGGCTGAAATACTTGGCGATAGCATAATCTTCGCAGTCGCCGGCACCTTTCCACAGGGCTTCGATTGGCGTTTCCCAATAATCGACCTGCTGCCACAAATCGATGTCTTCGACGTAGCGCAACTGCTTGTTGACGAACCGGTTGACCACGTTCAACTGTTCAAGCTCGCCAAGCTGCTTCTGGCTGGCCAGCAAATGCTGCCAATCATCCATGCGTTGCTGGCCTGGACCCAAAGGTCCGTACAATGCCTGCGCCCGACGACTGATCAGAGAAAAATCCCAATCGGCATGCAGCCCGCCGAGCATTACGCCAGCCAGCAACAACGCGCAGGACAGCCAGCGCAGCATCCGTAGAATCGGGGAAAAACGTACCGCCAATGCGAGGCATCCAGGGTAGGCAGTTGGAAAGTCGGTTGATGGTGTAGGTTAGTACGGCAAAAAACAATGGCACCGTGAGATCAGCGATGGCGCGCTAAACTTGAAATAGGTAATTTGCTGATCGTTTGACAAGCTTTCAGGCACTCACTAGTGTCAGTTGGATCCAAAATAACTCGGCCAATCAGGGTGCGTTGTAGTGACACGAAAAGCCAACCCTCTCAGCAGCATTAAGGTCAACGGCCCGATTGCGGCTCACCTGGCGCGCTCGGTCATCGAGGAAACCTTGCGTTCGGCCATCCTGGACGGTCGGCTGCCGTGTGGCATCGCTCTGCGCCAGCAAGACCTGGCCGATCTCTTCGGTGTCAGCCGCATGCCTGTGCGCGAAGCGTTGCGCCAACTCGAAGCCCAGTCATTGCTCAATGTGGTTGCCCACAAAGGTGCCGTGGTGGCCCCGCTGGTCCAGGGCGATGCAGTGGAGACCTATGCGCTGCGGATTTTACTGGAGTCCGAAGCCCTGCGCCTGTCGGTGCCATTGCTTGAGGCGGCGGATCTCGAACAGGCCGCGCTTTACATCGACCAGCTGGAGACGGAACAGGACTACACCGAAATCGGCCGGCTGAACCGCCTCTTTCATATGTCGCTCTACAGCAAGGCACCCAATCGCCGGTTGCTCAAACTGGTGGAGGACGGGTTGAACGAAGAAGAACGCTTCCTGCGCTTCAACCTTGAGGCCATGGGCCTGGGCAAGTTATCACAGGAAGATCACCGGGCCATGTGGCGGGCCGCCGAGGCGCGAGATGTCGAAGGATCTGTGAGGTTGCTGGTCAACCATCTCAATCGTGGGGTTGAGGTCATCACCCGGTACCTCAACAGTTCGGAAGCCAAGAACAGAAAAACCTCGTAGCAAAGGCAGCGGCAGGCCCGAGGGTGACTTCACTTGCCGCAACATTTCGTCGCTCATCATCCACGCATAATCTGCTTACAACATCCCCCGCCCCGGCTCCCAGCCCCGCTATAGCAAACCCCGGGCTCTTTTGCCCGTCGATGCCGCACAAGTCTGGGCGATTGTGGGTAGCTTACCGGCTTCCATCGATTCATCCCGGTGCCGTCTCACATTGAGTGACCGGTTACTCGATGAGCAATGTGCTGAAGCTCTTTTCGTAGCCCCAAAACGACAAAACCCCTGTCTGCGCTAGCAGACAGGGGTTTTGGAATTTAATCTTGACGATGACCTACTCTCACATGGGGAAACCCCACACTACCATCGGCGATGCATCGTTTCACTTCTGAGTTCGGGATGGGATCAGGTGGTTCCAACGCTCTATGGTCGTCAAGAAATTCTGTGTGCCGGTCCGTCGGTAAGGACGTGCCAGCGAAATCTTGATGTTTCTACTATAAAGACAAAACCCCTACCTGCATACGCAGATAGGGGTTTTGGAATTTAATCTTGACGATGACCTACTCTCACATGGGGAAACCCCACACTACCATCGGCGATGCATCGTTTCACTTCTGAGTTCGGG
>NZ_NOIO01000052.1:0-13290 GCF_014596605.1 Pseudomonas sp. PSB11 | reverse complement strand
ACCAGCACCTTCTATGACGAAAAGGCTTACTTGCAGGCTTTGACGCGGCGTGGATCGACGTTGGTAGAAGCGCCGATGGAGGTCGTCACAGGTTGACGGACAGGCTCAGGGCGTGAGGGGGCAAGAAAATCAAAAGCCAGATCACAATCAAAAGCGAGGCGGCCTGACAGCCGACCTGATTGCTGGTCTGTCCGCATACCCCCTTGTAGGAGCGAGCATGCTCGCGAAAAACCTGAGAGCACCGCGGGCTACCAGGTGCCCCGCGTTATCGTTAACGACCATCGCGACGGTGCGACGATTCGACATGCTCGCTCCTACAGGGGATCCAGGTGCACCCCTTACAGTCAGGTCGGCTTTAAGGCCGCCTCGCTTTGCTGTTGATCGCGGGCGCCCCGTTAACCACGATGGCCGAACGCAGGCATTGCGCAGTGGGGATACCGGCAGGACGCCGGTTTAGCCGCGCTGGGCCAGGGATGGCCCAGCGCGGCGACCCACGGAGCAATGCCTTCGATACGGCATGCCGAGCCTAAGCGAGGCGCCGAGTGGTGGGGCAAAGCCTTTTGCTTCCTTTTTGGCGTTTGAAAAAGGGAGTCGCTGTAAAAGCGAAACCATAAGCCGCCGTGACCGCAGCAATGGATATGTACTCAGACAACAATCTCCCACAGGCCCACCGGGCAAAAAAAAACGGCGACTGCTGGTACAGTCGCCGTGAAAAACCAGTGTCATCGACACCGGTCGAGAACACCACCGCAGCTAGGAGCCAACTGCAGTGCGGTCCTCTGCCAGAAAACGATTTACGTCGCCAGTCATAGGCCCCAGTGCAGCAACAACAGCACCAGCACGACGAGGAACACCGTCTCCCCCACCATCAGCAGGATCGGCTTGATGCCCACCGCCGCCAGCTCCTTGAGCTGGGTCTTCATGCCCAGGGCACTGATGGACACCACCAGGCACCAGCGCGACAGCTCATTGATCGAACCCTGCACCGCCGGGGCTATCCACCCGGTGCTGTTGATGCACGCCAGAATCAGGAAACCGACAGCGAACCATGGCAGCAACGGTGGCCGCTTGCCGGTCGGATCGGCGCCCTGCATGCGCGTGATCATCGCGGCGGTGACGATCACCGGCAGCAGCATGGCGACGCGCATCAGCTTGACCACCGTCGCCGTGTCACCGGTCTCGGTGGACATGCTGTAGCCAGCACCGACCACCTGCGCCACATCGTGGATGGTCGCTCCAAGAAACACCCCGGCCACTTGCGGCGACAGTTGCAGCCAATTGGCGATCATCGGGTAGACGATCATCGCCAACGTCGACAGCGCCGAGACTCCGATCACCGTAAACAGGGTCGCGCGTTCTTTCTGCGGGTGATTAGGCAGCGCTGCGGCCAGCGCCAACGCGGCCGATGCACCACAGATCGCAGTAGCCCCACCCGTGAGCATGCCGAACAAACGCTGAAAGCCCAGCGCCTTGGCCGCGATTACCGACACACCGATGGTCACCACCACCAGGATCACCACCAGGACCACCGGCTTCCAGCCCAGCGCCGCCATCTGTTCGAGGGTGATGCGCATACCCAGCAGCGCCACGCCGATTCGCAACACGGTGCGTGCGGTGAACTCGATGCCAGCCTTGCAGGCGCCGTCACCGGCGAGGAAATTCAGGGCCATGCCCAGCAGCAAGGCAAACAGCATGACGGGCGCACCGTAGTGCTCGGACAAGAACGACGCGGCGGCAGCCACGATCAGACTGACGATGAAGCCCGGGGCCAGTTCGCGCGTGCGACTATGGATACGGGTAAGAGCGATGGCGCTCATGGCGCGGACTCCTCAGGAACGATGACGATGAACGCCTGGCCGTCGATGATCTCGACCGGGTAGTTGTTGACTTTGACCTGCCTGGAATTGAGCAGGTAGCCGCTGTGCAAATCGAAGCGCAAACCGTGGGCGCAACATTGGATCACCCGCCCCTCGAGACGCCCGCCACACAGCGAGGCGCCCTGGTGCGGGCAACTGTCGTCGATGGCGAACAACTGTCCGTCGACGTTGAACAACGCCAGGCTTTTGTCCTCGAACTCGAACAGCGCCCGGCCACCGGCCTGCGGATGTTTGCCGGCAGGTACGGGAATGCGCCGGGTCATGCCGGCTGCCGCTCGTGCTCAGGTTCCTTGAGCGCTTCGTGCATGGCTCCGAGCAGCGCCTGGGCAGGTTGTGCGCCAATCACCGTTATGCGCCGGTCGAACTGGAAGCTCGGCACGCCACTGGTCGCACCGGGTGACCCTGCAAATGGCGTGGCATCGCCTTTCAGGCAATCGAGCAGTGCGTCGCTATCGACGCCGCAGGAGCGGGCAATGGCGAGCAAGGTCTCGCGACACCCGAGATTTTCGCGTTTGCGGAAATAAGCGGCGAACAGCCGCTCGAGCAACATTTCACGCTGGGCTGCATTGCCCAGCGCGCTGGCCCGCTCGAACAGACGATGGGCGTCGGCGGTGTTGGGCATCGTCTCGATCTGGCTCAGGTCGATGTTCAGTCCAACCGCCGCGGCAGCCCGTTGTACCTGGGCCTGACGCATGGTCATCGCGTCGGCATTGCCCAGGCGCTTGCGGTAGAAATCGGCGAAGGGCTCACCTTCTACCGGCAACTGCGGCAGCAACTGCACGCCATGCCACACCGTGTTGATCTGCACATCCGGATGACGATTGCGAAACTGTACCTGCGCGTGCTCCAACTGGCGCTTGCCGATCAGGCACCAGGGGCAGATAAAATCGAAAAACACATCAATCTGTAGACGACGACTCACAACTTCACCTCTAACCCGGCGTGACTGACGGGATCAGGCACGCTCTGCCCCTGAAGGCGGGCAATATCTTTGTGGTAATGACACTTGGCGTAGAAGAACACCGCCGCTGCCGCGAGGCTGACCAGCGGTACCAATTGAAACGCGGCATGCAGGCCGATGAGGTCCGACACCTTTCCGGTGATGAACGGTCCTGGCGCCAGTCCCAGCATGTTGTTGGCCAATGTCAGCGTGGCGAAGGCCGTGCCGTGGACCGAGTAATGGGTCAAGTTGGCAACCATCGCGCCAGCGGGGCCAGTGGTACCGGTGGCAATCAGCATGCCCAGGCAAATCAGTGCCAGCTGCAACGGCCCGGCCGATAGCGCAAACGCCGCCGACAGCAACAGGCAACTGCCCAGGCAAAACGCGATGGCCAGGCTGACCTTGCGTTCCGGCGAGTTGCGACACAGGCGATCGCTGAGCATGCCGCACAGGATCATCCCGGTACCACTGCACAGCACGATGATTGCGGCCATGCCACCAGCCTTGTCCGTGGGCATGTCGTAGTAGCGATTGAGGTAACTGGGAATCCACACCATTACCGTGCCACCGACGAACAG
Organism: Pseudomonas sp. PSB11; assembly: GCF_014596605.1. Classification (NCBI taxonomy): domain Bacteria; kingdom Pseudomonadati; phylum Pseudomonadota; class Gammaproteobacteria; order Pseudomonadales; family Pseudomonadaceae; genus Pseudomonas; species Pseudomonas sp. PSB11. The sequence continues at coordinate 9,895 of NZ_NOIO01000052.1, read as the reverse complement.
CTGCAAGCCGCTGCCGATGTAGGTAGCCACCACCGAACGACTGGACCACAGCGTACGCAGCGGACGCTTGGCCGCGGCTACCTTGTTCGCCAACTGGGCTGCACGCTTGGGCGCAATGCGTGCTTCCTTGACGATGATCGGGTACAGGATTGCCAGCAGCAAACCAAACAGTGCCATGCCAGCGAACGACCAGCGCCAGCCAAGCTTGGCGGCGATTGCACCGCCCAACGCCATGCCCAACACCGAGCCAAACATCCCGCCCGCCATGAAGGCGCTGGCCAGGGTGGCCCGCATGTGTTTCGGAAACACCGAAATCACCACCGCGATGCCGACACTGCCGTAGGCTGCTTCGCCGACGCCGACCATGAACCGCGCGATGAACATTTGCTGATAGTCCTGCGCCAACGCGCAACCCAGCGTGGCCAGGCTCCACAGCATCGCCATCAGCGCCAGGCTCTTGACCCGGCCAAAGCGGTCAGCCATCAGCGACAGCGGAAACGTCAGCAGGCCCACCATCAGCGCGACAATGCCACTGAGCAGGCCAAGCTGCCCGTCGCTCAAGGCCCATTCGCCCTTGAGCAGCGGGAACACCGCGTTCAGCACCTGGCGTGACATGTAGTCGGAAATCAACAGGCCGAACGTCAGTGCGAAGACAATCCAGGCATATTTACGCGCAACGTTGACGCAACCAGCGTCGTCATCGTCGGCGATTGGGTGAAAGGCCATGCAGCCTCCTCAAAGCTTTTATTTATTTTTGTTATCAAGCGTTTTGCAGTGCGCACGAGAGGTCACGGCCTCTCGTGCGCACCACGGGGTCAGCCGCGTTGCGGCACACCTTTTTGCCCGGCCTTGCGGTTGGGCGACATACCATTGGCAAGCAGGGTCTGCTCGATGCTGTCGTACTTCACACCGATGCGATAAATCTCGCGGGCTTCTTTGCCCGTGGCGATTTCGCGACCCAGTTCGTGGGCAATGCGCACGGTTTGCTGGATTTGCGCAACCGAGCCGAAACGCTCGCCCTTGTGATCAATGATAGTGTCTTCGTTGCCAACGCGCGGGTGCAGGCCCATGGACATCGCCATGGTGTTGAACGGCAGCACGTTCTTGAGCAGCGATTCGGAGGTCAGGGTGCAGCCGTCCGGGACACGGTGGATGAAGTTGAAGAAGTTGAACGGGTTCGGACCGTCGAAACCACCGCCGATGCCGATCCAGGTCAGGTTCATCGGACCCTTGTAGATGCCCTTGCGTACCAGGCGCTCCAGGGTTTCGTAGGCATGAATGCCGGTCAGCTGGAAGTGCGGCTGGATGTCGTTGTCCATCAGGCGCTTGAGGTGCTCGGCGACCCAGGCCGGACCGGCGGGCACGGTCATTTCGCTGTAGGCAGCCTGGACCAGCGGGTTGGCCAGGGAAGTGCCTTCCAGGTATTCCGGGTACAGCAGCTCCATGATGTTCATCTGGGTGGTGTTGATCGCCACCGTGACCTGGTCCGGTTTTGGCGTCAGCTCGGCCAACATGTGGCGCGTATCGTCGGACAACCACTTGGCCGCTTCGCCATCACTTTCCGGGGCGAAGGAAATCGAGCCACCCACCTGGATGATCATGTCCGGCACGGCTTCGCGCACACCGGCGATCAGCTCGTTGAACTTCGACAGGCGCTTGGAGCCCTTGCCGTCCAGTTCACGTACATGCAGGTGCAGGACCGTGGCGCCGGCTTCATAGCAATCGACCGCTTTCTGGACTTGCTCGTCCATGGTCAACGGGATGTCTTCGGGGAAGTCTTCCGGCATCCATTCCGGGCCGTACGGGGCCACGGTGATGACCACTTTTTCCATGTTTTCGGGGTGCAGGGAATCGTCGAAAAATTGCATGGGTTACTCCAGTTCTTATGATTGTCCCGCCCACCCGGATGCGTGCCGGGCAGGCGTGTTTACGAGTGCGTATGCAGTAAGGGTCGATCAGTACGTCTTGTCGCCGATGATCCCGGCGCGCTCCATCTTGCGATGGCACGGCGGGTAATCCATGACGGCGTAGTGCTGGGTACTGCGGTTGTCCCAGATGGCGATGCTGTTGGGCTTCCAGCGCCAGCGCACCTGATACTCAGGGATATACGCCTGGCTGATCAGGTAGCGCAGCAACTCGCTCGCGCCGGGGTTGGCGTCCTGGCCGAAGCGCACCCGTTCAGGGGTGTGGTAGTTGCTCAAGTGGGTGGTGAAGGCGTTGACGAACAGCACTTTCTCGCCGGTTTCCGGGTGCGTACGCACCACCGGATGCTCGGCGTCCGGGTACATCGCCTTGAGCGCCAGGCGCTTCTCGATCGGCATCGCCGCGCCGAAGCTCGCTTCGATACTGTGGCGTGCGCGCAAGTCGGCAATCTTCAGCTTCACGTCTTCAGGCAGACGCGCGTAGGCTTCGACCATGTTGGCCCACATGGTATCGCCGCCCACCGGTGGACATTCCACGCAGCGCAACACGCAACCCATCGGCGGCGCATCGCGCCAGGTCGCATCGGTGTGCCAGGCGTTTTCGTAGCGGTCCATCGGCTGGTCCGGGTTCTTGTAGATGCGTACCAGCCCCGGGTGCTCCGGATCGCTGCCGGCCACCGGATGGTCTTCCAGTTCGCCGAAGCGCCGGGCGAAGGCCACGTGTTCGGCGCGAGTGATGTCCTGGTCGCGCAGGAACACCACCCGATGCTTGAGCAACTGGGCACGAATCTCGGCAAACAGACCGTCGTCATGCACCGCGTCGGCGAGGTTCACGCCGATCAGTTCGGCGCCGATGCTGTAGGTCAATTGTTCGACTTTCATGGCTGGCCGCTCCTTAAATGACGAAAATCGACGAACCGGTTGTCTTGCGCGACTCAAGGTCACGATGCGCTTGTACCGCATCCTGCAAGGCGTAGTGCTGGTTGATCTCGATCTTGATGCGGCCACTGCCGACGTGATCGAACAACTCACCGGCCAGGGCGGCTTTTTCGGCCGGGTCGCTGATGTAGTTGGCCAGGGCCGGACGGGTCAGGTACAGCGAACCTTTCATCGCCAGCATCACCGGGTCGAACGCCGGGATCGGCCCGGATGCAGTCCCCACGCAGACCATCAGGCCACGGGGTTTCAACGAATCCAGCGAACCCATGAAGGTGTTCTTGCCAACACTGTCGAACACCACATTGACGCCCACACCGTCGGTCAATTCGCGAACGCGTGCGGCGACGTCTTCATGGCTGTAATTGATCGTATGGTCGCAACCGTGAGCCCGGGCAATTTCGGCCTTTTGCTCGGTCGACACCGTGCCGATCACGTTCAGCCCGAGCAACTTGGCCCACTGCGAAACGATCAGGCCGACACCGCCAGCGGCGGCGTGCAGCAGAATGCTGTCACCTTCCTTGAAGTCGTAGATGCGGCGCATCAGGTACGAAGACGTCAGGCCGCGCATGGTCATCGCCGCCGCCGTTTCGAAGCTGATGGTTTCCGGCAGCTTGATCAGCGGCGCGGCCGCGATCAGCCGCTCGGTGCTGTAGGCGCCAAGGGTGTTAAGGAAACCGGTATAGGTGACGCGGTCCCCCACCTGGACGTTGGTCACGCCTTCGCCGATGGCCTGGACCACACCGGACGCCTCGACCCCCATGCCGTTGGGCATCGGGATTGGGTAGGTGCCATTGCGAAAGTAGGTGTCGGCATAGTTCAGGCCGACCGCCACATGACGCAGTCGAACCTGGCCTGGACCGGGATCGCCGACTTCGACATCCTCGTAGCGAAGGACTTCGGGACCACCGGTTTCGTAGAAGCGTACGGCCTTGGCCATTTTTCTTATTCTCCAGTCTGCAATATTGGCTGCTGCGTCGATTTGCGCTGATTGGACTGTAGGATGCTGCCTGGTGAGCCGCTTCTCATCAGACGACAATGGCTTTTCATTTCATGACAAGGTGCGCCGAGCTGTAAAAGTCGGTGGATGACTTATGCCGTGCCGCTCGCTAACCTGCATGCCACGGTGCCAGAGCGCGCTGAAGCCAACCCACTCACTCCGTCCAGACGAGCGCTTCATGAAATCCCCCGCAGGTCTGTTGCTGTCGGCCATCGAACTGGACCGTGCCAGTGCCATCCCCTTGTACCGCCAACTGTATTTGCAGATTCGCAAACAGATCCTCGGTGGCCGGATCCAAGGGGGCGTGCGCCTGCCGTCGACTCGCACCTTGAGCAAGGAACTGGCGTTGTCGCGGATCACCATCCTCAATGCCTTCGATCAGCTGATCGCCGAAGGTTTCCTGGCCTCGCGCACCGGCGCCGGCACCTACGTCGGCACCGAGTGGGAGCACCGCACGACGCTCGACGATGGGCAGGCACGCCAGCCCCCGCGCCTGTCCGACTTGAGCCAGTCGATGCTGTCGCTGCGTAGCGATCATTTTCGCGGGGTGTCCTATGCCGACTGGGACCCAGCCACCCCGACCTCCTTCCTGCCCAGCCACAGCACCTACGACGCCTTCCCGCAGGCGATCTGGCGGCGCCTGATGAACCGTCACCTGCTCAAGCCGAGCAAGGCCATGCTTGGTTACGGCGAACTGCAAGGGTTGCAGGCGTTGCGCTCGGCCATTGCCGAGTACGTCTTCGACGCCCGGGGCATCGACTGTGACGCCGGCCAAGTGGTGATCGTTTCCGGTGCACAGCAAGCGTTCAACCTGCTGGGCATGTTGCTGCTCAATCCGCAGGACCGCGTGTGGATGGAAGACCCGGGGCACATTGCGGCGCGCATCGCCTTGCAGGCCCAAGGCGCGCAGGTGGTGCCACTGCCTGTCGATGACCAGGGGATCGATGTCGAGCAAGGCCTGGCCCAATGCCCTGATGCGCGCCTGGTGTTCACCACGCCCTCGCGCCAACATCCCCTGGGCGTGACCCTCAGTTATGCACGACGCCAGGCATTGATCGATTGGGCCGCACGCCAGCAGAGCTGGATCATCGAGGATGATTGCGACAGCGAATTGCGCTACAGCGGCCGGCTCCTTCCGGCGCTCTATGCCATGGACCAGATGGCCCGGGTGATCTATGTCGGGACGTTCAGCAAAGTGCTGTTTCCATCGCTGCGACTGGGCTACGTGATATTGCCCCAGGCCCTGGTGGAACCCTTCTGCACCCTGCGCGCGGTCATGGATCGCAGCCCGCCTACGCTGCTGCAGGCGACGACGGCGGACTTCATGGGCGAAGGCCATTTCCTGGGATACATCCGCCGCCTGCGTGCGCTGTACCAGGCGCGCCAGCAAGCCCTGGTCGAGCAGCTGCAACAACAGCTCGGCGGCTTCTTGCGCATCACCCCGGTGGACGCCGGCATGCACCTGATCGCCTGGCTGCCCCCCGCGCTCGATGACGACGCCATTGCCAGGCAACTGGCGCAATACAACATCCACACCTATGCCCTGAGCGACTATTGCATCGAGCACGTCCTGCCGCCGGCCCTGCTGATCGGTTTTGCCGGCACCCCCGAACACCAGGCCCGGGAGCGCGTCGAGGCGCTGGCCCGGGCCCTGGACGCGATGGGGTGCCTGACGCAGGCCACTTGAGCACAACAAGTGGTCTTATCAATTAACTGATAATGGATCTATCGAGAGTTCCTGGCTGGCGCGATAAAGGCTGCGCCGCAAGACCCGGTGTCTGAACCAGGAACGACTCGAATGAACAATAAGATCCAGGAACGATTCAACGCTTTGCTTTGCCACAACGTGGTCGAGGAAGACACGGCGCCCGTGCTGACTGACGCACTGGCCCGGCAATTGCTCGAACGACTGGCGCAACTGCGCCTGTTTGCCCACGCCTATCCGCTGCTGACCAACCTCACCCAGGGTCGCGTCACCCCCGCCGACCTGCTCGACTTCGCCTATCGCCACGAGTTGCAAGGCCTGAGCCTGCACTTGCTCGATGGCGAGGCCAACAGCCTGAGCCAGATGACGCCCGCACAACTGCAGGTGTTCGCCGACAAGGCCCGAGCCCTGGGACTGGACGTGCATCTGGAAATCAGCAGCACCCTGAAAACAGATGTCGACCAGGTGATCGCCATCGCCCGCGCCCTGGGCGTGCGCAATATCCGCGTCTACTCGCGCTACGAGGGAACGCTGTCGCGGGTCATGGACCTGATCGAAACCGATCTGCGCTACTTGGCGCAGCAGGCGGATGAGCACGACCTGTACTTCGACTTCGAACAGCATGAAGAGCTCAAGAGCAACGAGATCGCGCAACTGCTCAACCGCCTCAACCACCCTCGCCTGCATGCCCTGTTTGACTTCGGCAACATGATCAATGCCTGCGAACAACCCCTGCAGGCGCTGCGCAACCTGGCGCCGCACATCCGTCAGGCGCACCTCAAGGGCGTACGCGTGGTTCCCGAACAAAACGGCTTCGGGCATTACGGCGTACTGCAAGGCAGCACCGAAGACGACCTGCCCAGCGCCCGCCTGCTGTTCGAGCTGTTGATGCTGGGCGACACGACCCCGCAGGTGATCGCCTTCATCCTCGAACAGGAAAACCACTACGTGGCGCCGGCGTTCCGCCAGACCGCTGAGGCGGCCGACCCCTTCATCGCCTATCGGGAAATGAGTGAAACACCCCTGCCCGCCGGCTTCTCGCTGGAGCGAATGCTGGCCGACGAGCACCGCTGGGCGAACAACCAGGTGGCCTATGTGCGCGGTGTGCTGGCCGAGTTACGCACCCTGGCCGAGCTGACCCTGGCCTGACCCTGGCAAAAAATGCCCCAAGCCTGAACCCGACGCTACGAACCGATTACACCCGGAGAACAATAATGACAACTCAAAACAAGGCCAAATGGCTCAGATTCCTGATACTCATCCTCGGTGGCGGCACCATCTACAAACTGGCCAACCTCAAGGACGCTTTCTATGTGCCCATGCAGCAATTCATGGGCTTGAGCCACACTGAAATCGGCCTGTTGCTGAGCGCCAACGCGATCATCGCCACTGCGCTATTCGTGGTCGGCGGCCTGCTCGCCGATCGCTACGACACGCGCAAACTGATCCCCCTCGGCCTGATCGGCACCGGTAGCCTTGGGTTGTACCTGACAACGTTTCCCCCCTTCAACAACCTGTTGATCGTATTCAGCCTGCTGGCGGTGTGTGCCGACTGCCTCTTCTGGCCCTCGTTGCTCAAGGCCATCCGCAACCTGGGGGATGATCAGGAGCAGGGTCGCCTGTTCGGCCTGCTGGAAGGTGGACGTGGTGTCGTCGATACCCTGGTGGCCTTCTGCGCGCTGGGCGTGTTCGTCGCCATGGGTTCGGGCGAAGCCGGCCTGAAATCGGCGATCCTGTTCTACTCGGTGATCGACATCCTCGCCGGGACCCTGACCTGGTTCCTGCTCAAGAGCGGTGGAACACAAACGACCGCCAAGCCCGGCAACGGCCTGGCCAACCTGTTCGAAGCCATCAAGGTGCCGGGTATCTGGCTGGTCAGCCTCAATGTGTTCATGGTCTACATCGTTTACTGCGGCCTGACCTATTTCATTCCCTACCTCAAGGAAATGTACGGCCTGCCCGTGGCACTGGTGGGCGCCTACGGCATCATCAACCAGTACTTCCTGAAGATCCTCGGTGGCCCTGCCGGCGGTTTCATCGCCGACAAACAGTTCAAGAGCACCAGCCGCTACCTGAAGTGGGCATTCCTCGCGCTGCTGCCGCTGATGGGCATCATCCTGCTGATTCCGAAGAACCCGAGCTTCATCTATGCCGGCATGGCTGCCACGCTGTCCTTCGCGCTGATCGTGTTCTCCATGCGCGGCGTGTTCTGGGCGCCGATGGGTGAAGTCGGCATTCCCCAGCACATCACCGGCTCGGCCTTCGGCATCGGCTGCCTGATCGGCTATGCACCGGGCATGTTCGCCTACGTGATCTACGGCGCGATCCTCGACCACTTCCCTGGCGAGCAAGGCTATACCTATGTATTCAGCCTGATGAGCGGGTTGGCGATCATTGGCTTCATGGTGTCCAGCCTGCTGTATCAGTCGGTGCGCAAGAAGTCCATGGTCAGTGGTGAGGTAAGCGCAGCGCAGGCTTGATCCGACGCTGTGTATCACTGTGTATCTGGACAACGGCGGGATACAGGTGCTTGCACCGGTCCCGCTCTTCGACACAGGCCAGATACGTCATCGCGCTCAAATGCAGGCAGGGTTTGAAGGGGATCGGCTGGGTCCCCTGGCCAGCGGTTTGCAAGGGAGAGATCACGATGAAAATGGCACAGCAGAACGACAACACCGGTAAACCCCGCCGCAGTCTGATCAGCGCTTCAATCCTCGCGCTGAGTCTGTTCGGCGTTCTGGGAGCCGCTCACGGACAAACCTCCGCGACCGCGCAGCCTGGCGCGACAGCGGCTGGCACCACGCAAACCGCCACTTCGGCGTTCGGTCAACTCAAGCATGTCAACGCCGGCCTGCTGAACGTGGCGTATGCCGAAACGGGCCCGGCCGATGGCCCGGTGGTCATTCTGCTGCACGGTTGGCCCTACGACATCCACAGCTATGACGCGGTCGCGCCCTTGTTGGCGGCCAAGGGTTATCGCGTGTTGATGCCCTACGCGCGAGGCTACGGCGACACGCATTTCCTCTCCGAAAAAACCCTGCGCAACGGCCAGCCGGCCGCGTTGGCCAGCGACGTCATCGACTTCATGGACGCCCTGAAGATCAAGCAAGCCGTGCTCGGTGGCTATGATTGGGGTGCGCGCTCGGCCGACATCGTTTCGGCGCTGTGGCCAGAACGGGTCAAGGCACTGGTCTCGGTCAGTGGCTACCTGATCGGTAACCAGGCCGCCGGCAAGAACCCGCTGCCGCCCAAGGCCGAGCTGCAGTGGTGGTACCAGTTCTACTTCGCCACAGACCGCGGCCGCGCCGGGTACGAGAAAAACACCCATGACTTCGCCAAGTTGATCTGGCAAACGGCCTCGCCAAAATGGGCCTTCGATGACGCTACCTTCGACCGCAGCGCCAAGGCCCTGGAAAACCCCGACCATGTCGACATCACCGTGTTCAACTACCGCTGGCGCCTGGGCCTGGTCCAGGGCGAGAGCCGCTACGAAGCGTTGGAACAGAAACTGGCCACCGCGCCTTCCATCAGCGTGCCGACCATCACCCTGGAAGGCGATGCCAACGGCGCGCCGCACCCCGCCCCTGAGGATTACGCCAAGCGCTTTACCGGCAAGTACGAATTCCGCCTGATCAGCGGCGGCATCGGCCACAACTTGCCACAGGAAGATCCGCAGGCGTTCGCCAAGGCGGTGATTGATGCGGATCATCTTTGAGGCCCCTGCGATAGGGGGCTGACAGCCGAGCAATCGCTCGCGGCTATACCCGTTCTACTGTAGGAGCCCGGCTTGCCGGCGAAGGCGTCCTGGCGGCCAATGGGGTTTGTGACTGAGTACATATCCGTTCCTGCGGTAACGGCCACCTAGGGTTTCGGTTTTACTGTAGGAGCCAGGCTTGCCGGCGAAGGCGTCCTGGCAGACGGCGATTGTCTTTCAGGTGTACATATCCGTTGCTGCGGTAACGACCACCTATGGTTTCGCTTTTACAGCGAGTCACTTGGAAGTGCCCCAAGTAACCAAGGGCTCTTGCCCCTGGCGTTCGGTGCCTCGCTAATGCTCGGCATACCCTCGCTCCGGTCCTGCTCCGTGGGTCGCCGCGATGGGCCATCCTTGGCCCAGCGCGGCTAAACCGGCATCCTTGCCGGTTTACCCACTGCGCAGAACCTCCATTCGGCCTCTCGATATAGGTTGTCCGTTCCTTTCCTCCTCCATACTTCGGTGTCTGGAAGTCAGTTTTGATCAGGGAAGGAACATGCACCTGTGGGCTACGAATATGCCTCTCAAGCACGTGATGATTACCCCCTCACTTTCGAGCCCCCAGGTGCGCTTGCGCC
>NZ_NOIO01000083.1:0-549 GCF_014596605.1 Pseudomonas sp. PSB11 | reverse complement strand
ACATTCGCCGAAAATTCGAATTTCTCAACTAAGAGAACTCACAAATTTTACCTTAGCCTGATCCGTTACCAGTGAAAGTAACGTTCAGTCTATCTTTCTATCACATACCCAAATTTTTAAAGAACGAACTAGTCAAAGACTAGAAATCAACATTCAGCATCGAACCGATGGAATGCTCATTTCTAAGCTTTATACAATCAGAAGCAGTAGTGGTGGAGCCAAGCGGGATCGAACCGCTGACCTCCTGCGTGCAAGGCAGGCGCTCTCCCAGCTGAGCTATGGCCCCGTATTTCTACAGGTTTCCCACACAAAATTGGTGGGTCTGGGCAGATTCGAACTGCCGACCTCACCCTTATCAGGGGTGCGCTCTAACCAACTGAGCTACAGACCCAATTTCGGGCTGCTTCTTTTCGTCTTCTTCAATGAATCAAGCAATTCGTGTGGGAGCTCATGAAGCAGCTGAGTCGTCGATTAAGGAGGTGATCCAGCCGCAGGTTCCCCTACGGCTACCTTGTTACGACTTCACCCCAGTCATGAATCACACCGTGG
>NZ_NOIO01000051.1:0-13952 GCF_014596605.1 Pseudomonas sp. PSB11 | reverse complement strand
TCGACTTGATCGACGACCGACAATTTAAAAGTCAGTGTGTAATCTCGTTGACTGCGTTTTGTGCCCGTATCCATTGCACCTTCCTGATAAGAAGCCAGAAGGTGTAAACCTTATTCAGGACGAAGCAGAGGGTAAAAAAAAGCCCTATCGCAATGCGATAGGGCTTTTGTCATTGCAACGACCCAGGGCTCAGCGCCCGATCGCCCGCGCCGCATCCGCGGTGTACTGGTCCGGGGTGAATTTGCCTTCGTTGAGAATCGGGCCTTTCTTCGATTCGTTGGTCATGCCATAGCCGGTGTACTGGCCGGAGTTCAGGTCCATGAAGAACTGCGAACCGGCCTGCCAGCCGCTCATGTCAGGGTGGTAGTAGTAGTTGATCATGGCGTGCTTCCACAGCTGCCCACGGGCATCGTAGTTGTCGGCCATGACGGCGTTCCAGGTATCTTCATCGATGAACAGCACACGCTTGCCGTAGACATGACGGAAGCCTTCCTTCAAGTTGGCTTCCACCACCCATACACGGCGCAACTCGTAACGCATGAAGTCCGGGTTGGGATGATTCGGTGTGAGGATGTCGGCGTACTTGACCGTCCCGGTATTAGGCTTGAATGCGTTGGCCGGGCTGTAGATCTCGCGCTTGCCGATCAGCTTCCAGGAGAAGCGCTCCGGTGAGCCGTTGAACAAGCGGTCCTCGTCGACGGTCATGGTGCCGTTGGTGCCGATCATCGGCTGATCGTAACCATAACCCGGCAATTGCCGTACACGTCGGGTCGATGGGCTGTAGGACCAGGCCTGACGCGCATCGGTGCCATAGTTGTAGGGTTCATGGGCAATACTGAGGTTACCGTTGTCCCGGGCCGGTTTCAGGGTCATGTTGTTGCTTAGGGCCGAGAGCTTGTCTTCCGTGCGGGAATCGACGGTGGGTGAGTTGGCCAACGACAGGTTACGCGCGTAGGCACGCCCCCAGCCAATGTTGCCGTTGGGCAGGACCGACGCCAGGTCGGAGGTCTTTTCTTCCGTGTAGGCACGGGCTGGCAGTTGGTGGTTCCACAACACTTCCACGCCGCTTTTAGGGATCGGGAACGGCACCTGGCCAATCCCGGTGAAGCCGTCGCCGTTGTTGACCAGCTTGGCGTGCAACGCGTTGTCCATCGCGCGGCGGCAGACGTAATCGGGGTAGCGGAAATCCCGGTGGCCTGGATAAATATTCATCTTGTAGGTGGTCGGGTATTTCTTCAGCAGGGTCTTCTGCCCTTCCGTCAGGTGCGACTCGTACTGGCTCATGTTCTGCGCAGTGATCACCAGGATCGGCTTCTCCGCAGCATAGGGGTCTACCGGTTGGTCGCCGGAGAACTTCACATGATTCCAGCCTGGCACTTCACCCAGGTACTTGCCGGTGTACGGCGGAATGGTGCCCTCGGCGTTGCCTGCTTGCTCGGCGCCGACACAGGTCAGTTCCTTGCCCAGTTTGGCGGCTTCCTGAGGTGACACCTCGGCGAGCGCAGAACCCATCAGCCCGATATTGGCTGTGACTGCGACCGCGAGCATGAGACCTGTTCTTGTTATTTTCATGTAATGCCTCCTTCGCTGATAAGGCTTTGTGGTGTGTACCCATTGTTCGCGTTCTGCCGGCCCCAACATCGTCCGGAAAGACTAAGGCGGCGTTATGCGTGCAGTTTTTCTTGCAGCTGTGCCTTGAGCACCTTGCCGGTGGCATTGCGGGGCAAGGGTTCGAGTACCCGGTAGACCTGTGTCGGCACTTTGTAAGCGGCCAGGCGCTCGGCAATGAATGCGCAGATCTGCGCCGCTTGGGGCAGCGTCGATGCCTGGCCATGCACGGCCAGCCCCACCGTCTCACCCAGCAGCGGGTCGGCGATGGCGAATGCAGCCGCTTCCAGGACACCGGGCATATCGAGGACGCAGGTTTCAACTTCGGCGGCGGAGATCTTTTCGCCACCGCGGTTGATCAACTCCTTGACCCGGCCGGTAATGCTGAGGAAACCCTCATCGTCGAGGTAACCGATGTCGCCGGTATCGAGCCAACCGTCGCGCAGGCTTTGCGCAGTGGCCTCGGGCAGGTTCCAGTAGGCGCTCATCAAGGTTGGCGAACGCAACCAGATCACCCCGCGAGTGCCCGCCGGCTGCGGCTGCTCGGGGCTGTCACCGATGCGGATGTCGACAATCGGCAATGCCCAACCTGCTGTCGCCGGCTTGTAGACAAACGGATCACCACCAATCGCCGCGCCGATGCCGTTGCTTTCGGTCAGGCCGTAGCCGGCTCCGCCGATGACGTCGGGCTTGATCTTGAGCATGTCGTCGAGCACGTTGGCGGACGATGCGCCGCCGCCCAGGCCCAGACCGAACAGGCTGGCGGTCTGCTCACTGCCAAAGCGCGGCGAGGCGAGCAATTGCTGCATCATCACCGGGGCACCGTTGAACTGGGTGCAGCGCTCGTCGCGAATCAGGTCGATCGCGCGTTCGACATCCCACTTGTACATCAGCATCAAGCGTCGACCGCCGCGCAATGCCGACAAAAACTGCGCATGCAAGCCGCTGACATGGAACAGCGGAACAGCCGCCAGCGTGGTGGGTGGATAACCGCTGTTGATCACCACACCGATACGCTGGGGCGAACTCATGGCGCAAAACGCGCCCTGGAAATCCAGGGCAAACAGCGCCTGGCAGATTGCCCGGTGACTGGACACGACGCCCTTGGCGCGGCTGGTGGTGCCGGAGGTGTAGAGGATCAGCGCTGGTGCGCCAGGATCTATTTCCAGCGTTGGTACAGGATGTGCGGGGGCGCTGATCAAGTCCTCGAAACGCAGGCAGTACTCGGGCAAGGCAGGATCCTCAGCCCCGACGACGATCGTGGCGCGCTGCTCGCGGGCCAGGTCTTCACGCAGGGTATTGAGGCGCGCTTCGTCGCACAGCAGCAGGCGCGAACCGCTGTCCTGCAACGCGTATTGCAACTCGTCGCGCAGGCCCCAACTGTTGAGTGGCACACACACCGCGCCGCAGCGCTGGGTCGCCGCGAAGGCCACCAGCCATGCCGGCTGGTTGCGCATGGCAATCGCTACCCGATCGCCCGGTTGCACTCCAAAATTGGCAACCATCTGCCCGGCCAGGCGGTCGACCTGGTCGAAGTATTGGTTGAAGGTCAGGCGTTGCGATTGCCACATCAGAAATTCGCGATCGCCGTGGACTCGACCGGCGTCGATGACTTGCAGCAGGTCGTGGGGGGCGTGACGGAAGTAGCGTGGAGCGCCGTCATCGGGCGTCACCACTTCAAAGGGCGAGCCGGGGGCGATCAGGTCGCGCCACGCGGTTTGCCAGCGTTCAATGCTCATTTTTGTTTTCTCCAGAACGGGCGAAGGACCTGTGGGCGCGGTTCGGCATTCAACATCTTCATCGCCTGACACTCCGCCTTCGCGGGCAAGCCCGCTCCCACAGGGGGTGTTGTGTCGCATGCAGGTCTGCGGTACACCCGCGATCCCTTGTGGGAGCGGGCTTGCCCGCGAAGGGGCCGGCACATTCAACATCCTCATGGCCTGGTGCTCCGCCTTCGCGGGCAAGCCCGCTCCCACAGGGGTTTTGTGTGGTGTACAGGTGTCGGGGACACCCGCAATCCTTGTGGGAGCGAGCCTGCTCGCGAAGGGGCCGGCACATTCAACATCCTCATGGCCTGGTACTCCGCCTTCGCGAGCAGGCTCGCTCCCACAGGGGGTTTACGCGTTGGTCGAATAGCGTTCGCAATGGAAATCCCGGTCACCCAGGCAGCTCTGCGCAACGCGCACGCGCTTGAGGTACAGGCCGACATCCAGCTCGTCGGTGACGCCGATGCCGCCGTGCATCTGTACCGCTTCGTTGGCGACCTTGATCGCCGTGTCGCCGGCTTTCCATTTCGCCAGGCTGACCAGTCGAGCGCGGGCCCGAGGTTCGAGGCCGGTGTCATCCAGGGTCGCCAGCGCGGCCATCAGGGCGCTGCGGCTCAGCGCCAGGTCGATGTACATCTGCGCGGCGCGATGTTGCAGGACCTGGAAGGTGCCAATCTGCGTGTCGAACTGCACACGGGTCTTGAGGTACTCCAAGGTGGTTTCGAACAGCTGCTCGGCCATCCCCAACAGCTCCGCCGCGAGGCAGGTGCGACCCCGGTCCAGTGCTGTTTCCAGCAAGGCCCAGCCCTCTCCCAGGCTGCCCAGCAGCGCGTCACTGCCCAATTGCACCTGATCCAGTTGCAAGCGTGCGCTGTTGCGCGAATCGATCTGCGGCAAGGCGCTGACCATCAAGCCCGGCGTATCGGCCGGCACCAGGAACAGGCTGATGCCTTGCGTCTCACCTGGCTGCCCGGACGTGCGCGCCGCCACCGCGTAGGCATCGGCACCCAGGCCATCGACCACCCAGAACTTGTCGCCGTGCAAGCGATAGCCCTGCCCTTCGGCCTTGGCCTCAAGGGCAATGCGGCTCGGGTCGTGGCGCGAGCGTTCGTCCACTGCCAGGGCCAGGCGCTGCTCACCACCGATCAGCGCTGGCAACCACTGCGCCTTTTGCGCCGCATTGCCCGCCAGTTGCACCAGCGAGCCGCCCAGCACCACGCTGGACAACAGCGGCGTGGCAGACAGATTGCGGCCCATGGATTCGAAAATCGGCCCCAAACCCTTGCAACCGAAATCCAGGCCACCGAACTCTTCGGGAAACGCAATCGCGCTCCAACCCAACTCTACCGCGTCACGCCACAGCTGCGGCTCAAAACCCAGGGCCACCGCCTCATCCCGCAACCGACGCTGGGCACTCACCGGACTGCGGGCAGCGAGAAAGTCCCGGGCGCTGTCGGCCAGCAAACGCTGGTCATCGTTGTAACGCAGGCTCATGGGGTGACTCCTTTTTTAGCGTCGGGCAAGCCCAGCACGCGCTTGGCGATGACGTTGAGTTGGACCTCCGAGGACCCGCCGGAGATGGTCAGCGCATAACTGTTCAACCAGGAACGGGTGACCGCCAGTTGCTGCTCGCTGAACGCCGGACTGTCCCAGCCGAAGGCATGCCCGGCCATGGCATCGAGCAGCACTTCGAACTTGTCGCGCTCCTGTTCAGTGTGCGTAAGCTTCATGATCGACATCAGGCCGCCGATGTCATCGCCGGCCCGCGCTTCTTCACCCATGCGCTGAACGGTCAGGTTGTAGGCATGCTCATTCATCGCGCAGGCCGTCGCCCGCGCCTGCAAGGCATGCTCACCCTGGGTCTGTGGCGCCGGCACGTATTGGCGCATCAGCGCCAGCAGGTCGACGTGAGACGGCAAGCTGAACTCGCCGAATTTCGACATCGCCTTGCGTTCGTGCTGCAACAGGTACTTGGCCAGGTTCCAGCCGCCATTGAGCGGCCCGATCAACTGGCTCTTGGGCACCTTGACGCTGTCGAAGAACACCTGGCAGAACGCCGACTTGCCGCTGATCAAATCGATCGGTTGTGGCTTGACCCCGGGGCTGCGCATGTCCAGCACGATCAGGCTGATGCCTTCGTGTTTCGGCACGTTGAAGTCAGTGCGCACCAGGGCATACATCCAGTCGGATTTGTCGCCGTAGGAGGTCCAGATCTTGCTGCCGTCCACCACGAAGTGGTCACCGGCATCGCGCGCAGCCATTTTCAGGCTGGCCAGGTCGGAACCGGCGTTCGGCTCGGAGAAACCTTGGCACCAGCGCACTTCACCGCGGGCAATCGGCGGCAGCAGGTCGCGTTTCTGTTGCTCACTGCCATAGGCCAGCAATACCGGCCCGAGCATCCAGATGCCGAGGTTGATCTGCGGCGGCCGGCACTTGATACGGCGCATCTCGCTTTCCAGCACCGCCAGTTGTTCGTCGCTCAGGCCGGCGCCGCCATATTCCTCGGGCCACTCGGGGCAGAACCAGCGTTTGTCGCGCATGCGCTCGAACCACAGGCGGGCGTCTTCGCAGGGAAACTGCGGGTTCTGGCTGCCCCACACCACATCGCCTTCAGCCATGCCGGTGCGCATCGACAGCGGACAGTTGGCCTCCAGCCAGGCGCGGGTGTCCTGGCGAAATTGCTCGATAGTGCTCATGAAAGTCCCCTTCGACCCGCCCCGGATCCGGGGCGAGTGCGGTTCTTGTTGTTGATGGACGAGCGTCAGCGTTGGGTGCGCGGCATGCCGAGGCCAAACTGGGCGATCAGTTCGCGCTGGATTTCATTGGTGCCACCACCGAAGGTCAGGGTCGTTGCAGAGCGCAATTCATACTCCAGGTCACCCTCTAACAGCGTCGCCGCCGAACCGCTGCGCATCGAACCATTGGCACCGACGATCGCCGCCAGCTTGCGCAGGATCTCGATGGCCGACTCCGAGCCAAACACCTTGGTGGTCGAACTCAGCGCGACGCTCATGCGGTCGAGCTCGAGGTCGGCGGCAATGCGCATGTTGATCAGGCGCATCGCCTCCAGGCGCGCGTAACACTCGGCCAGCGAGCTGCGCACCCAGGCTTTGTCCATCGCCCGACGGCCCTGTTCATCGCGGGCCCGCGCCCACAGGTAAACCCTGCGAAACAGCGCCACGACCTTGTCCGACCAGGTACCCAAGCCGAGGCGCTCGTGGTTCAACTGCGAAGTGATGAGTTTCCAGCCACCGTGCAACTCACCCACCAGCATCTCGTTGGGTACCCGCACGTTGTCGTAGTAAGTGGCCGCCGTCGGAGTGCCGACGGTATGGATCAGGGTGTGGGAGAAGCCCGGCGTCGTGGTATCGACGATCAGCAGCGAAATGCCTTTGTGCCGCGCCTGGGTCGGATCGGTACGGGCCGCCAGCCAGACGAAATCGGCCGATTCGGCACCCGAGGTCCACAGCTTGTTGCCATTGACCAGGAAACCTTCATCGTCCTGGCGGGCACTGGTTTTCAACACCGCCAGATCGCTGCCGGCATCGGGTTCGGAATAACCAATGGCGAACATGATTTCGCCCGCGGCGATCCCTGGCAGGAAGCGTTCTTTCTGCAGCTCGCTGCCATGGGCCATCAAGGCCGGGCCGACGGTGCTGATGGTCACGAACGGCAGTGGCGCCCCGGCGATATTGGCTTCTTCGAAGAAGATCAGCTGTTCGGTGGCGGCATAGCCCTGGCCGCCATGGGCCTTGGGCCAGCCAACCGCGAGCCAGCCGTCGCGGCCCATCTGGCGGATGGTCTGGCGAAACAGCTCGCCGCCTTCCTTGCCGCGCAACTGCGCGCGCATGTCCGGGGTCATCAGGGCCTGGAAATAGTCCCGCACCTTGTGGCGCAGGGCATGTTGTTCGGGAGTGAGGTCGACGAACATCTGCTGCTCCTTAGGCTGTGCCGAGAATCAGGCCGCTGGTGGGTACGCCGGTGCCGGCGGTAACCAGCACGTTCTGTACATCCGCCACCTGGTTGACCGCCGTGCCACGCACCTGGCGTACCGCTTCGGCGATGCCGTTCATGCCGTGGATATAGGCTTCGCCCAGTTGCCCGCCGTGGGTGTTGATCGGCAGTTTGCCGCCACGGGCATGGTGCCCGGCGCGGATGAATTCCTTGGCTTCGCCGCGCTTGACGAAGCCGAACTCTTCCAGCTGCGGCAACACGAACGGGGTGAAGTGGTCGTAGATCACCGCGGTCTGGAACGCGTCTGGGCCCAGGCCCGACTGGCGATACAGCTCGCGGGCGACCACGCCCATTTCCGGCAGCCCGGTGATGTCGTCGCGGTAGAACGAAGTCATGCTCTGCTGGCCATGGCTGATGCCCTGGGAACCGGCCTTGATGGTCACCGGCTTCTGCCGCAGGTCACGGGCGCGCTCGGCCGAGGTGATGATCATCGCCACGGCGCCATCGGATTCCTGGCAGCAGTCGAGCAGGTGCAGCGGTTCGCAGATCCAGCGCGAGGCCTGGTGTTCTTCCAGGGTGATCGGCTTGCCGTGGAAAAACGCCTGGGGATTGGTCGCAGCGAAATCACGCGCCGCCACCGCGACACGGCCGAAATCTTCGGAGGTGGCGCCATAGGTGTGCATGTAGCGCTGGGCGAACATCCCGACCCAGGCGGCTGGTGTATGGAAGCCGTGGGGCATGTACCAGCCGTAGTTGACGTTGTCGAATATCGGCGATGATGCAAAGCCATAGTTGCCAGTGCCGAAGCGATACCAGGAACGCTCGTTCATGGCCCGATACACCACCACCACTTTCGCCACGCCGGTGGCCACCGCCATCGCCGCGTGCATCACCGGCCCGCAGGCGGCGCCGCCGCCGTGGGGCACCTGGGAGAAGAACTTGACGTTCTTGCACCCCAGCAGACGAGCGATTTCGTACTCCGGGACCTTGTCCACCGAGTAAGAGCTGAAACCCTCGACCTCGCTTGGGTCGATGCCGGCATCCTTGAGCGCGCTCAAGGTGGCCTCCAGGGCCAGGCGCAATTCGGTGCGTCCGGAGTTCTTGGAAAATTCGGTCGCGCCGAGGCCAACGATCGCGGCGCGCCCGGAAATCGATGAATCAGTCATCTGTGTCTCTCCGGCTGTCAGGGCAGGACCAGCGCGACCGTGCCGGTCACGTGGTTGCCCATGGAATTTTTGCCGCTCAAGGTGATTTCCACCGCGCGGGTGTCGGCATCGAGTGCGCTGACGCTGCCGCTGAAGGTCATGCAGTCGCCGGGATAATTCGGCGCGCCGAGCTTGATTTTCAATGCGGTGAATTGCGCCAAAGGCCCGGCCCATTGCTCGATGAACCGCTGCACCAACCCATTGGTGGTGAGGATGTTCATGAACACATGGGGCGAACCCAAGGCACGGGCCGCCTCAGCGTCGTGGTGCCCGGGGAAGTAGTCACGGGTGGCGATCGCGCCGCCGTTGATCAGGGTCACGGTAATCGGCACCGCGAGCTCCGGCAGTACTTCGCCGGGGCGCACGTCGTCAAAGCGCTTGGTGTTCTTCGAGGTCATATTTCCATCCCAGCTTGTCGTTATCGTTGAGCCAGTCGCCCAGGCGTTCCAGATTGGCTGCCGAGCCACCCAGGGCAAGGGACAGGCCGCGACTCCAGTAGAGAAAACGGTGGATCGGGTACGTCAGGTCGACGCCGATACCGCCATGCACGTGTTGGGCGGTGTGGCCGATGCGGTGCCCCGCTTCACAGGCCAGCCAGGCAGTGGCCAGGGCTTCGGAAGGCGCTGGCATGCCGGCATCGATGCGGAAAGCCAACTGCCAGAGCGCGGTGCGCAAGGCTTCGACGGCGATATGGGTGTCGGCCATGCTCATTTGCACCGCCTGAAAGCTGCCGATGACGCGCTCGAACTGCCGGCGCTCGCTGACATAGGCCACGGTGCGGCGGATCTGCTCTTCGCTGACCCCCAGTTGCAGGGCCGCCAAGGCCGCCACGCTGCGCAGCTCCAGCCAGGCGACTGCCTCGACCGGCAACAGCGCCGCCGCGTTTACGGTCAAGCCCTGGATGTGCAGGTCGGCCGCCGCTTCGCCGTGGGTCATCACTGCCGGCACCCGCTTTATCTCGGGCGCCGTCAGATCGAGCAGCAGCAAACGTGGCTGCGCGTCGACGTCTACCAACACCAACGCGGCCTGGGACTGCTCGCCCAATGCCAGGGCCGCGACCCGGCCGTTGACCGACCAGCCGTCGGCGCACGGACAGGCTTGCAACTCGATACCCAGCGCGCTACTCAGGCCCTCCATGGACAGGCTCAACAGCGCCTCGCCGGTTGCAGCCCTCGCTACCCAGCCGGCACTGTCGCCAGCATCAAAACGGGCCAGGGTCGCGGCGGCCAATTGATGACGCCACAACGGCACCTGGGCCAGGGCCTTGCCCTGAGCTTGCAGCACCAGCATCAGTTCGGTCATGCCCAGACCGCTGCCACCGTGCTCTTCGGGGATGGCCAGGGCATGCAACCCGGTCTCGATGCACAGCGCCCACAGCGGCGCCATCATCGGCTCGCCGCTGGTGTCCCACTGGCGCATGTAGTCGTCATGGCAGTGGTCGACAAACAGGCCGTCGGCCATCTGCGCAATGGCGCGCTGGTCTTCGCTCAATTCGAAATCCATGGGGGCTCCTATGCCTCTACCGGCCGAAACATCGGCAGGGTCAGCTGGTCATCGAAGGTCTGGAACTCGACCTGCAACGGCTGGCCGATCTGCAACTGGTCCCGCTCTACACCGACCAGGCCGGCGATCAGGCGCACGCCTTCGGCCAGCTCGATCAGGCCGATCGGGTTGGGGTAATCGAACGGCGGCACTTCGGGGTAGTGCATCACCACGAACGAGTACAAGGTGGCGCGGCCGCTGGCCTGCACAGTGTCCCAGTCGAAGCTGTGGCACTGGATGCACACCGGTGCCGGTGGATGACGCAAGGTCTTGCACGCCGTGCAGCGCTGGATCAGCAACTGGCCCTGCTCGCAGCCCTCCCAGAAGAACCGCGTGTCATCGCTGATGCCCGGCAGCGGGCGCTTGGCCTTGGCCGGTGCTGACTCAACCTTGGCCGGCGCCTGGGCATTGGCCGCACGAAACTTGAAGACGCGAAACAGCAACTCGCCGACCGGCTCGTCGCCACCGGCTTTTTCGACGAAATGGCTCATCACCAGGGTGACGAAGAAACCAGTGCCCAGGGCGGTGGTTTTCTCATCGCCGACCGAATCCAGGCGCGTGGTGTAGTAGAGTTTTTCCCCCAGGCGCACCGGGCGGGTGAAGCTCAGTTCGGAGTTCACCGCCACGGTGGAGGCGTAGCCGTAGGCTTCCATTTCCTTGAGCACCTCGTAAGGGTTCTCGTCGGTGGAGCCAGGTGGATAGTTGTTGGCGTGCAGGCCTTCCATGGTCCACACCTGCAGCATCGCAGGCGGGGCGATCAGGCCCTCATGTGATGTGCCCAGGGCGAAACCCGCATCGGTGTACAACGGGTTGTCCACGCCCATGACTTCGCACCACTGGCGAATCATCGGGGCATTGACCTCGTCCCAGGCATACACGCGGCCGTACTGGCGCCCCACCAGGGCGCGCACATTGGATAGCAATTGTGGATCAGCCAAAGTCGTCTCCTTCACATTGAAGGCGGCCACCGAACCCGGTCGCCGCAATAGGTCGATCAGGTGGGCAGCACCTGCGCGGCACCGAGAAATGCCGGGCGTTCACCACCGCCATGCAGCAACAGGTTGCAACCGCTGGCGTAACCGGCCAGCGGCGATGCGATGTAGAGGCAGGCGTTGGCGATGTCTTCGGCCACGGCCATGCGGCCCGCCGGAATGCCGGCAGCCACAGCGGCGATACCGGCCTCGGAGCCGTAGTGCAGATGCGCCTGTTCGGTCAGCACCAGGCCCGGGCTGACCGTGACCACCCGCACCTTGGGCCCCCACTCCACCGCCAGCGATTGCACCAGTGCCAGCACCCCGGCCTTGGCCGCGCCGTAAGCGGCGGTGCCTGGCGAGGAACGCAGCGCACTGATACTGCCGATGAAGACGATGCAACCGCCCTGGGTCTGTGCCTGCATCAGCCGGTTGGCGTGCTGGGCGACATTGAGCGGGGCGATCAGGTTCAGACTGATGATGCTTTCATGAAACCTCGGCGAGGCCGTGGCCGCGTCAGTGGCAGGGCTGCCACCGGCGTTGTTGATCACCACGTCGAGGCGGCCGAAGTCGCGCTCGATGGTGGCGAACAGGCGTTGCAGGGAATCGTGGTCGCGCACGTCGGCGGCAATGAAGGTCGCGCGCTTGCCGGCCAATGTCGGCACCTGCTCAGGTTCGCGCCGGGCACAGATGATCACCCGTGCGTTCGCGGCGAGAAATCCCAGCGCGATACCGGCGCCGATGCCCTTGGTGCCACCGGTGACCAGCACCACCTTGCCGCTGTAATCAAGACCCGAATGCAGCTCCATCATGTGCTCCTTTTCTACTGACAAGGATCACTCTAGGGACGATGCGCGAGCCAAACTACGTCTGAACGGACGATGAAAATTCAGCGCCGTGAACAGGACACTGGCGATTATTCACACCTTGCCTGGTCTTCGAAGATGCCCACGTCCGACTCATCTGCTGCACCGGTTCTGCTCGAACACCCACTGCCCGGCGTGGCCCTGCTGCGACTCAACCGCCCCCACGCGACCAACGCCTTGAGCCTGGAATTGCAGGCGCTGCTGTCGCGTCATTTCAGTGAGTTGGCGATAGATCCCCAGGTGCGCTGCATCATCCTGACCGGCGGTGACAAGGTGTTCGCCGCTGGCGGCGACATCAACAGCATGGCCGGGGTCGGCGCCATCGATATCTACAAGCGCCACACCGAACGGGTCTGGGGGCCGATCCAGCACTGCCCCAAACCCGTGATCGCGGCCGTCTGCGGCTACGCCTACGGCGGTGGTTGCGAACTGGCGATGCACGCCGACCTGATCGTCGCCGGGCGCAGCGCACGCTTCTGCCAACCGGAAATCCGTATCGGCATCATGCCCGGCATCGGCGGCACCCAACGGCTGGTCCGGGCCGTGGGCAAGGTCAAGGCCATGCGCATGGCGCTTACCGGGCAACCCATCAGTGCCGAGGACGCCTGGGTGGCCGGACTGGTCAGCGACCTGGTGGACGATGACCAGGTACAGGCCCACGCCCTTGAGCTGGCGCGCGTCATCGCGGCGATGCCGGCGCTGGCCGCCGAGCAGATCAAGGAGGTGATCCTGGCGGGTATGGATGCGCCGCTGGAGGCTGGGCTGGCATTGGAGCGCAAGGCTAATGCGCTGCTGTTTGCGTCACGGGATCAGAAGGAAGGCATGCAGGCGTTTATCGACAAGCGGCCGGCGCGGTTTGAGGGGAATTGAAATCTCCCGGATGAAAATGCTGATCCCCCCCGTAGCAGCCAGGCTTTGCGTTCCACGATCTTTGCGCTTCTATTCCGGCGGATCAACCCGATCCAGCGCCCGGTTCACCGCCAACTCCCCCAGCATGATGACTTGCGCAATACCCAACAGGGTATTGCGACTCGCCCCCTGCGTGCGATCCGCTAGATCCAGGGTCATGACATTGGCCGAAGCGAGTGACTCACAGGCGTGGGCCAGCAGGGTTTCGGTGTCGAGTTCCGGGTTGACGATGAACATGGTGCTGAGTTTGCGCGAGGTGGCGTTGATGTCGGCGGCTGAAGGGATGGGGTCGGAAGGAGTTGCCGGATCGCTGTCCGGCGGGTTCGGTGTTGGCTTGATCATGAGTGCTTCCCTTATTAGTTGGGCCGCACCATCTCGCTACTACACGAAAGGGTGGCAGCTGTGCGCAAGTTAGTAGACCGGCAAGGGTAAGCAAAAACCGGCGCGCCCGAGGACGCCATGCGCACAGCTACCATCAAGTGCAGGCGAATACCTGACTGATGATGCTCATGCGACCGCTTTAACCTTGGCCGGGCTACTAAACCCGATCACTGAAATCAGTGACGGCGATCAAGTTACCGAGCGACTCCAAGGCGCACAAGCCGGCGGATTCTGGCGTAACCGTAGGCAACGGCGCAAGGTGCTGTGGCTTTCGGGAAGCAACCTGGCTGGCGTTTAAACACGCTGCAAATTGCTCGCAAAAACGCTGACAATAGAGGCGGAACAACCCTCGCTCCAAATGCTGGGATGCTGCCCCGCCCCCCCTTTAGTCAAACACGCAAATATTCCTACAGATGCGCCGCACCGCCATCCCGGACGCATCCTACGCGTATATCGGAAGCATCCTACCCCTACTTTTGTCAGATTCATTAAAGCTCTCGAGTGCTTCAACGAGGGTGGAAAACCAATCCTCCCCGTATGCCCATCCAGCCCAGGGAGGCCTGACCATGAGCACTCAACCACGCATCTTCTTCAACCACACCCGCCACAAGTTCGCGATCCGTTGGTTCGACGCCGTGTTCGACGTCCTCGCCTTCGAAGGCGAAGAACACCTCAGCCAACCCTTCACCTACCGCATCGAATTCACCTGCAGCGAACAAGACCTCAGCGCCGAGAAGATGCTCAACAAGG
>NZ_NOIO01000050.1:0-15840 GCF_014596605.1 Pseudomonas sp. PSB11 | reverse complement strand
ATTCTTTATCGGCGCTTGGGTGAAAGGAGGAGGGGCGAACTCTCCCACAGTCTGTACTGCGTCAACAGTCAGAATCGAGCCTTGTCCCTCCTCCTCCCTTCAAGTCCTACCATACAAGCGAGCCTGCTCGCGAATGCGGTGGACCCGCTACACCATCTTTGGCTGGCACACTGCTTTCGCAAGCAGGCTCGCTCCCACAGAAAAACGGTCTGCGATGCCTTGTATCACCGGGAGTCGGCCACGCGAGCCTTATGTGGTAGGCTTTGCCGGTTTGCACGATGGGCGTTTATGACCCGGTGTTTCGGCACGGGCGTTCTGAGCGTCCCATTTGTCCGCCTTCAGGAGTTCTCATGCGTCTGACCCAGATTTTCGCCGCCGCCGCCATTGCGTTGGTCAGCACCTTTGCCGTCGCCGATGACGCGGCCGATAAAGCCATTCGTAAAAGCCTGGAAAACCTCCAGCTCGAAGTTCCGGTGGAAAGTATTTCCGCCAGCCCGCTGCCGGGCCTGTATGAAGTCAAGCTCCAGGGCAGCCGCGTGCTGTACGCCAGTGCTGACGGCCAGTACGTCGTCCAGGGCTACATGTTCCAGCTCAAGGACGGCAAGCCGGTCAACCTGACCGAGAAGACCGAACGCCTGGGCGTTTCCAAACTGGTCAATGCGATCCCTGTCGCGGAAACCGTGGTGTACCCGGCCATTGGTGAAACCAAGTCGCACATCACCGTGTTCACCGACACCACCTGCCCGTACTGCCATAAACTGCACGCCGAAGTGCCTGAACTGAACAAGCGCGGCATCGAAGTGCGCTATGTTGCGTTTCCGCGCCAGGGCCTGGGTTCGCCGGGTGACGAGCAGTTGCAGGCGGTCTGGTGCTCCAAAGACAAGAAAGCCGCCATGGACAAAATGGTCGATGGCAAGGAAATCAAGGCCGCCAAGTGCGATAACCCGGTGTCCAAGCAGTTCGCCCTCGGCCAGTCGATTGGTGTGAACGGCACACCGGCCATCGTTTTGGCGGACGGTCAGGTCATTCCGGGCTACCAGCCAGCGCCACAAGTCGCCAAACTGGCGCTGGGCGCCAAGTAATTCGAGTCAGCCTTTGACGCGTGTGGTCCGACGGCAGCTCAGTCGGGCCATCAATAGTGAGCCGCGAGCATGCGGCTGTTTTCACGGCCGGCCTCGAGTCGGCCGTTTTATGGGGAGTTCACAGTGAAACCGGTCAAAGTAGGCATCTGTGGGTTAGGGACCGTCGGTGGCGGTACCTTCAACGTACTTCAGCGCAACGCCGAGGAAATTGCTCGTCGTGCCGGGCGTGGAATCGAAGTGGCACAAATTGCCACGCGCACGCCAAAGCCTCAGTTCCAAACGACCGGTATTGCGATTACCACCGATGTCTTCGAAGTGGCCACGAACCCTGAGATCGACATCGTCATAGAGCTGATGGGCGGCTACACCGTTGCCCGCGAGCTGGTACTCAAGGCCATCGAGAATGGCAAGCATGTGGTCACCGCGAACAAGGCGCTTATCGCCGTTCACGGTAATGAAATTTTCGCCAAGGCACGCGAGAAGGGCGTGATCGTTGCGTTCGAAGCGGCCGTGGCCGGCGGCATCCCGGTGATCAAGGCGATCCGTGAAGG
This sequence comes from Pseudomonas sp. PSB11, assembly GCF_014596605.1. NCBI lineage: Bacteria > Pseudomonadati > Pseudomonadota > Gammaproteobacteria > Pseudomonadales > Pseudomonadaceae > Pseudomonas > Pseudomonas sp. PSB11. The sequence continues at coordinate 14,207 of NZ_NOIO01000050.1, read as the reverse complement.
CCTGTCCGCCAACCGCATCAACTGGGTGGCTGGCATCATCAACGGCACCGGCAACTTCATTCTCACCGAGATGCGGGAGAAAGGCCGTACCTTCGAAGACGTGTTGGCCGAAGCGCAAGCCCTGGGCTACGCCGAAGCCGACCCGACCTTCGACGTCGAAGGTATCGATGCGGCGCACAAACTGACGATCCTGGCGTCCATTGCCTTCGGCATCCCGTTGCAGTTCGACAAGGCCTACACCGAAGGCATCACCAAGCTGACCACCGCTGACGTGAATTACGCCGAAGCCCTGGGCTACCGCATCAAGCACCTGGGCGTGGCGCGCAGCACCGCGGCCGGTATCGAGCTGCGCGTGCACCCGACGCTGATCCCGGCCGATCGCCTGATCGCCAACGTCAACGGCGTGATGAACGCGGTGATGGTCAACGGCGACGCCGCCGGTTCGACCTTGTTCTACGGTGCGGGTGCCGGCATGGAGCCGACCGCTTCGTCGGTGATTGCCGACCTGGTGGACGTGGTTCGCGCCATGACCTCGGACCCGGAAAACCGCGTACCGCACCTGGCGTTCCAGCCGGACTCGCTGTCGGCGCACCCGATCCTGCCGATCGATGCCTGCGAAAGCGCGTACTACCTGCGCATCCAGGCCAAGGATCATCCGGGCGTCCTGGCCCAGGTGGGCAGCATCCTGTCCGAGCGTGGCATCAACATCGAGTCGATCATGCAGAAGGAAGCCGAGGAGCACGATGGCCTGGTGCCGATGATCCTGCTGACCCACCGTGTGGTGGAACAGCGTATCAACGACGCCATCGAGGCACTGGAAGCGCTCCAGGGCGTGGTTGGCCCGGTAGTGCGGATTCGCGTCGAGCACCTGAACTAAGCCGTTATCGATTACCGGGCGCCGTGACCGGCGCCCGGCATTGCGAACACTGTCCCAATGGAGTCAGTCATGCGTTACATCAGTACCCGCGGCCAGGCACCGGCCCTGAATTTCGAAGACGTCCTGCTGGCAGGCCTTGCCACCGACGGCGGTCTGTACGTCCCGGAAAACCTGCCACGTTTCACCCAGGAAGAAATCGCTTCCTGGGCCGGCCTGCCGTATCACGAGCTGGCCTTCCGCGTTATGCGTCCGTTCGTCACCGGCAGCATCCCGGATGCCGATTTCAAAAAGATCCTTGAAGAAACCTACGGTGTGTTTGCCCACAGCGCCGTCGCGCCGCTGCGTCAGTTGAACGGCAACGAATGGGTGCTGGAGCTGTTCCACGGCCCGACCCTGGCGTTCAAGGACTTCGCCCTGCAACTGCTCGGTCGCCTGCTCGACTACGTGCTGGAAAAACGCGGCGAGCGCGTGGTGATCGTTGGCGCCACTTCCGGCGATACCGGCTCGGCGGCCATCGAAGGTTGCAAGCACTGCGAAAACGTCGACATCTTCATCCTGCACCCACACAACCGTGTGTCCGAAGTGCAGCGTCGGCAGATGACGACCATTTTCGGCGAGAACATCCACAACATCGCCATCGAAGGCAACTTCGATGACTGCCAGGAAATGGTCAAGGCGAGCTTCGCCGACCAGGGCTTCCTCAAGGGCACACGCCTGGTGGCGGTAAACTCGATCAACTGGGCGCGGATCATGGCCCAGATCGTCTACTACTTCCACGCAGCCCTGCAACTGGGCGGTCCGGCGCGCTCGGTGGCGTTCTCGGTGCCAACCGGTAACTTCGGCGACATCTTCGCCGGCTACCTGGCACGCAACATGGGCCTGCCGATCAACCAGTTGATCGTCGCCACCAACCGCAACGACATCCTGCACCGCTTCATGAGCGGCAACCAGTACGTCAAGGAAACCCTGCACGCGACCCTGTCGCCGTCGATGGACATCATGGTGTCCTCGAACTTCGAACGCCTGCTGTTCGACCTGCACGGTCGCAACGGCGCGGCGATTGCTGGCCTGATGGACAGCTTCAAGCAGGGCGGCGGTTTCAGCGTCGAGCAGGAGCGCTGGACGGAAGCGCGCAAACTGTTCGACTCGCTGGCCGTGGACGATGAGCAAACCTGCGAAACCATCGCCGAGGTCTTTGAACAGACCGGTGAAGTGCTGGACCCGCACACCGCGATCGGCGTCAAGGCCGCACGCGAATGCCGTCGCAGCCTGGATATCCCGATGGTGATCCTGGGCACGGCCCATCCGGTCAAATTCCCGGACGCCGTGGAAAAAGCCGGTGTAGGAAAAGCCCTCGAGCTGCCTGCACATCTTTCTGATTTGTTTGAAAGAGACGAGCGCTGCACCGTATTGCCGAATGACCTGAAGGCCGTGCAGGCCTTCGTCAGCCAACACGGTAACCGCGGTAAGCCTTTGTAACGGGCAAACCCTGTCACACAACAAAGCCCGTCTCCTGACGGGCTTTGTTGTTTTTGCATGCCACACTTGCCAACAGGATTCGCCCACGGAGAGGGGCGAACGGTTCTGCAAGGAAGTGGCAATGCCGGTTTACAGACAATCCAGGCCAGCGGCGTGCTGGCTGCTATTGCTCAGTGTCCTGGCCATCTTGGCTCAGTGGGCAATCGCCGCGCCTGATCCGGCTCGTGAACCGGCAAAGGCCGGCGCCGGTGTGCGGATCGCGCTGGATGCCCGGGAACTTGAATGGATTGCCGGGCACCCGCCCGTCAAGGTAGCGTCGCTGGAATACCCGCGCTACCTGTTCAAGAATGAACAGGGCCAGTGGAGCGGCCTTAACAGGGACATGCTCGATCGCATCAGCGCCATGACGGGGCTGCGTTTTGTCCATGTCGAGTCATTCTCCATCGAGCATATGCTTCAAAGCCTGGAGCGCGCAGAAGCGGACATGAGCACGACGCTGGCAATGAATGACGAGCGCAAGGTGTTCCTGGATTTCAGCCATTCCTATGGCGGCTCTGGCTGGGTGTTTGTCGGGCGGGCCGGGGCACCGCAGGTCGAGTCACTGCAGCAGTTGGCCAAGCGCGTGTTGGTACTGCCGACCCGGCATGTGCTGGAGGCAGTGATTCGTCGTGACCACCCCAACATCGAGTTGCGTTCGGTCAAGACCTATGCGCAAGCCCGCGCGCTGGTGGAAAGCGGGGAGGCCCATGCCACCATCGAAAGCGAAACAGGCGCACGACTCTTGCCCTTGGGCCAGCTTCAAGTGGGGCAAATCGTGGAAGGCCAGTGGGACCCGGATTACCTGACGGTGCGCAAAGGCCAATCGCAACTGCTCAGTATCCTCAACAAAGCCCTCGAGGCTTTTCCTCCCGCTGAACTACGTGCCTTGCATTCGAAGTGGCTCAATGGCGATCCCCTCCCGACAGCCTGGCAGCAATTTGCCCCATGGGCTGGCTGGGGCCTGTTGGCCGCCAGCCTGTGTGGTTTGCTCTCGCTACGCTGGAGGCGCCGTTTGGCCGGACAGGTGTAAGGCTGATGTTTTTTCCCTGTCATCTTCGCCGTGCATGCTCTATCGACCGCAGGCGCAGGCTCACCTGCACGCGGTTTTCAGAACTTTCTACTCGGCCCAGCGGTCATTACAGTACACACGCCCCAGGCACTTTGTTTTCGGACTATTGAGTGGTGATCGGATGGAAAGTATCAGTCTATTGCTCGGTGAGGCTCTGAGCCCGTACCAGGTGACGTTGACCCCGTCAGGCATACATGGCGAATGCCGGGTGACCTTGAAGAATGCAATCGGTGCCATAGTGGTCGATCGGGTGTTCAATCAGGCGCAGTTGGCCGACAAGCGTCAGTTGACTGATGTCGTCGACGGTCTGCACCGCGATGTGCTGATTGCCGAAGGGCGCCTGGAGCCCTGCGTTATCGCAGCGTTGCGCAATGCGGCACAGGACAAGTTGGTGGCTAGCCGAAATTGAATGGCCGGTTGTGGGAACCTTCCTGCATCCTCATCGTCAGATCCAGTAACAGCGGGATCAAGCATTGTGCTCCGGTGCTTGTCGCTTGCTGTTACTGGTCTTTGAAAGACCACGTTTAACCCCGAGTCGTCTCCCCACTTCTCGGGGTTTCTTTTTGCCTGGCAATTGTCAGTAGCCGTCCTGATGCTCGAAAAATTCCCGGGCTGCTCGCAGGTAGTCGCTGCGGCTTTGCGGGTCGAGCCAGCCGGCATACGCCTCGCTCAAATGGTCTCGGGGCAGGGCGCGCAGCAATTGGTTGATCTCGATGATCGCCTGCCGCCCCTGGGGTGTATTGGTGCAGCCGATGTAGCCGGACAGGTATCTGCCGGTGCCACGAACCGGATAGAACTGCAGCTCCTCTTCCGCGATCCCTTGTTGTCGCGCCTGATAGCGAATCTCCGGGCGATAGCCCAACAGCAACTGCAGGCGTCCCAGGCGTTGCATTTGCAGCAGGCTGCCCAAGGCGTCATTGCCGTAATGAAGCGTCAGCGCCTTGCCCGGCGCCTGTTTGAGCAGGGCGTCAAGGTATTCGCCATAGTTGCGTTCGGCAACAATGCCCAAGGTCACGTTGCCGGTGGCCAACAAGGCCGCCAGGTCTACCTCTCCATCCTTGAGGAACGGGGTCAGTATCTCCCGATCGTTGCTGCGCACGGCCAGGCCATTGCTCATGGCGCGAAAGACCGGCAGGGAAAATGCGATCCAGCTTTCGCGCTCCTTGCTCCAGTTCAGCGCCGCATCGCAGGTGAGGGAGGGTTCGTGAAGCATTTGCAAGCCACGGGCACGATTGACCTTCATCACGCTGTGCCGGTACTGCGGCATGCCGGCGATCAGCTGCCGGAGCAATTGATCGATGACCCCCTGGCCTTTTTCCGGTCCGTTGAAAATGAACAGCGGCGGTAGATCGCGTTTCAGCCAGACCAGGGATTCCTTGGGCTGCGCGGACACGGGCGAGGCCAGCGTAACGATCAGGGCCAGGCTCGCCAACGCGCGCAGGCGTCGCCCGGCCAACAACAGGCCGGGCTTGATGAGTCGCGCAAACAAACGCTTGAGCTCAGATGGCTCCGTCTTTGCGCAGTTGTGTGATCTGCGACGCGTCATAGCCAAGTTCCTGGAGTACCTGGGCATTGTGCTCACCCAGTTGCGGGCCGACCCATTCACAATCACCGGGTGTCTCTGAGAGTTTCGGCACGATCCCTGGCATCTTGAAGTCCTTGCCATCGGGCAGCTTGGCCTGCAGGAACATTTCCCGGGCGAGGTACTGAGGATCGCTGAACATGTCTTCGGCGCTGAAGATCCGGCTGGCCGGTACGTCGGCCTGGTTCAAACGCTCGATGACGGTGTCCAGGGGCAGTGAATTGACCCAGCGATCGATGACCCCGTAGATTTCGTCGCGACGGCTGTCGCGGCCGTCGTTGCTGGCCAGCAGCGGATCGTTGGCCAGGTCTTCCCGGCCAATGAGCAGCATGAAACGCTTGAAGATGGCATCGCCATTGGCGCCGATCTGCACATGCTTGCCATCGGCACTGGTGTGGATCGAAGAGGGCGTGATGCCCGGCATGATGTTGCCGGTGCGCTCGCGGATGAAGCCGAACACGTCGAACTCCGGCACCATGCTTTCCATCATGGCGAAGATCGCCTCGTACAGCGCCACGTCCACTACTTGCCCCTGACCGCCATTGACCTCGCGGTGACGCAGGGCCATGAGGGCACCGATCACGCCCCACAGCGCGGCAATCGAGTCACCGATGGAGATCCCGGTGCGCACCGGCGGCCGATCCTCGAACCCGGTGATGTAGCGCAGGCCGCCCATGGATTCGCCGACTGCGCCAAACCCGGGTTGATCCTTCATCGGGCCGGTCTGGCCGAAGCCAGAGAGCCGCACCATGACCAGCTTTGGATTCAGTGCATGCAGGACGTCCCAGCCCAGGCCAAGCTTTTCCAGTACGCCGGGGCGGAAGTTCTCGATCAGGATGTCCGCTTCACTGAGCAGTTTCTTCAGGATCGCCTGGCCGTCCGGATGCTTGAGGTTGAGCGTCAGCGACTTTTTATTGCGTGCCTGGACGAACCACCACAGCGAGGTGCCCTCGTACAACTTGCGCCATTTGCGCAATGGATCGCCGCCGTCCGGCGACTCGACCTTGACCACATCGGCACCGAATTCAGCGCAAATGCGCGAGGCGAACGGGCCGGCGATCAAGGTACCCAATTCGATGACTTTCAGACCTGAGAGCGGTTTGGCAGAGGACGGCATGCGGGCTCCTGTTGGACAAGGGTTGAGCGAGTACAGAGTTTTAACATAGCCGACGGTCAGGCGCCCAAGGGAGATCGCCTTCTATTCGTTGATTGGTGGCTGCATCGGTTAGACTTGCCGCCTTTCCACGTATCAAGAAGCCCGTTCATGGCCCAGCCGTCCACGACCTACAAGTTTGAACTGAACCTCACCGACCTCGATCGCAGCGTCTACGAGTCCGTCAAGCAGACCATCGCCCGCCACCCTTCGGAAACCGAAGAGCGCATGACCGTGCGCCTGCTGGCCTACGCCCTCTGGTACAACGAGCAACTGTCGTTCGGCCGTGGCCTGTCGGACGTGGATGAACCAGCGTTGTGGGAAAAGAGCCTGGATGATCGCGTCCTGCACTGGATCGAAGTCGGCCAGCCGGACGCCGATCGCCTGACCTGGTGCTCGCGCCGCACCGAACGCACCAGCCTGCTGGCCTACGGCAGCCTGCGCGTGTGGGAAGGCAAGGTGATCCCGGCGATCAAGAACCTGAAAAACGTCAACATTGCGGCGGTCCCTCAGGAAGTCCTGGAAACCCTGGCCAAAGACATGCCCCGGGTGATCAAGTGGGACGTGATGATCAGCGAAGGGACGATTTTCGTCACCGACGACCGCGGCCAGCATGAAGTCCAGTTGCAGTGGCTGTTGGGCGAACGCGGCTGATCAGTCGCTGCCTCACCGGTTTTATCCTACGTATTGAAGAGAAGCCCCTGTCACCCCATGCGCATCGAACCTCGCCAGCTGCCCGACACCCTGCCATTTCTCGGTGATATCCCACCGCTGCTGACCCGGCTGTACGCAGCGCGGGGCGTGCAATCCGAAGCCGAACTGGACAAAAGCCTGGCACGGTTGATTCCGTTCCAGCAGCTCAAGGGCATCGAGGCAGCGGTGGATCTGCTGGTGACCGCACTCCAGCAGCGCCAGAGGATCCTGATCGTTGGCGACTTCGATGCCGACGGTGCCACCGCCAGTACCGTGGGCACCCTGGGCTTGCGCTTGTTGGGTGCGGCGCATGTCGACTATCTGGTGCCCAACCGATTCGACTACGGCTACGGCCTGACCCCGGAAATCGTCGCCGTGGCCCTGGAGCGTCAGCCACAGTTGCTGATTACCGTGGACAACGGCATTTCCAGCGTCGAAGGCGTGGCCGCGGCGAAAAAGGCCGGGCTCAACGTGTTGGTCACCGACCACCATTTGCCGGGCGATGAACTGCCGCTGGCCGATGCCATCGTCAATCCGAACCAGCCCGGTTGCACATTCCCGAGCAAAGCGCTGGCCGGCGTCGGGGTGATTTTCTACGTGCTGATGGCCTTGCGCGCGCGTTTGCGCGAACTCGGCTGGTACGCCAGCAAGCCGCAGCCGAACATTGGCGAATTGCTCGATCTGGTGGCGCTGGGCAGCGTGGCCGACGTGGTGCCGCTGGATGCCAATAACCGCATCCTGGTGCATCAGGGCCTGGAACGCATACGCGCCGGACGTGCCCGGCCAGGGATCAAGGCGATTCTCGAAGTGGCCAAGCGTGATCATGCGCGCATCACCTCCACCGACCTGGGGTTTATCGTTGGTCCACGCCTCAACGCCGCCGGGCGACTGGATGACATGAGCCTGGGCATCGAATGCCTGCTGACCGAAGACGTGGCGCTGGCGCGGGAGATGGCGGCGCAGCTGGACGGGATGAACCAGGACCGTAAATCCATCGAGCAGGGCATGCAGCGTGAAGCGTTGGCCCAGCTCAAGGATTTGCCGGTGGAGTCGATGCCATTCGGTTTGTGCCTGTTCGATCCCGAATGGCACCAGGGCGTCATCGGCATCCTGGCCTCGCGCATGAAAGAGCGTTATTTCCGTCCGACCATCGCCTTTGCCGATGCTGGCGACGGGCTGCTCAAGGGCTCGGGGCGTTCGGTGCAGGGCTTTCATATTCGCGATGCCCTGAGCGTGGTGGCGGCGCAACATCCGAACCTGATCACCAAGTACGGTGGTCATGCCATGGCCGCTGGCCTGACGCTGCCGGAGGCGAATTTTCCATTGTTCGCCGAAGCTTTCGACGCCGAAGTGCGTCGGCAATTGCGCGACGAAGACCTGACCGGGCGTTTGCTGTCGGACGGGGTTTTGGCGGTCGAAGAATTCCACCTCGAACTGGCCCGTGCATTACGCCACGCCGGGCCTTGGGGCCAGCACTTCCCGGAGCCGCTGTTTCATGGCGTGTTTCAGTTGGTCGAGCAGCGTGTCGTCGGTGAACGGCACCTCAAGGTGGTACTCAGGAGCGAGTGCGGCTCGGTCAAGCTCGATGGCATTGCCTTCGGGATCGACCGTGAGGTCTGGCCAAACCCGACCATCAAGTGGGTAGAGCTGGCTTACAAACTCGACGTCAACGAGTTTCGCGGCAATGAGACCGTGCAACTGATGATCGCCCACATCGAACCCCGTTGAACCCGCCCTGTAGGAGCGAGCATGCTCGCGATGGTCGCCAACGATGACGCTGGCTACCTGACACCCCGCGGTGACTGGGACCCCATCGCGAACATGCTCGCTCCTACAGGAGAGGGGGCGACATCCCCCGATGTCGACTAGGCTCTAAAGCACTGCTTGATTATCCTTGTGACGTCTTGTCAATCTTTTGCCCGCGGGGGCGGGTGCTGCATCCCTTTCATGTCACTCGTCGACTATTCAAACAGAACCCTGGAGCCTGCCCACTGATTTGAGAGGTGCCCCATGAGTCTGCTGCTTGAACCCTACACCCTGCGTCAATTGACCTTGCTCAATCGCATTGCGGTATCGCCAATGTGCCAGTATTCGAGCGTCGATGGCTTGGCCAATGACTGGCACCTGGTCCACCTCGGTAGTCGCGCCGTCGGCGGCGCCGGACTGGTCTTTACGGAAGCCACGGCGGTCACGGCCGACGGACGAATCACCGCCCAGGACCTTGGCCTGTGGAGCGATGAACAAATCGAACCCTTGCAACGCATCACCCGTTTCATTGCCGCTCAAGGCGCCGTTGCTGGCATCCAGCTGGCCCACGCAGGTCGCAAGGCCAGTACCTATCGACCCTGGCTCGGCAAGCATGGCAGCGTAAAGATTGACGAGGGCGGCTGGTTGCCGGTTGGCCCGTCGCCAATCGCCTTTGACCCGCAACACACACAACCCAAGCAGCTGGACGAAGGCGAGATCGCTGACGTCATCCAGGCCTTTGTCGACTCGGCGAAGCGCGCGTTGACCGCAGGATTCAAGGTGGTCGAAGTGCATGCGGCCCATGGCTATCTGCTGCACCAGTTTCTTTCGCCCCTGAGTAATCAGCGGCGTGACCAGTACGGCGGTTCCTTCGAAAACCGCATTCGCCTGGTCTTGCAGGTCACCGAAGCGGTGCGCAAGGTCTGGCCCGAAGAGTTGCCGCTGTTCGTGCGGGTGTCCGCCACCGACTGGGTGGAGGATGGCTGGAACCCGGATGAAACCGTCGAGCTGGCGCGACGCCTTAAGGACTTGGGTGTGGACCTCATCGACGTCTCGTCAGGCGGTACGGCAGTCAACGCGGAAATCCCCACGGGTCCGGGTTATCAGACCCGCTTCGCCGAACGTGTGCGCAAGGAGTCAGGCATCGCTACCGGTACGGTGGGCATGATCACTGAGCCTGCACAGGCCGAACATATCCTGCGCACCTGCCAGGCGGACATCATCTTCCTCGCTCGTGAGCTGTTGCGTGATCCTTATTGGGCATTGCATGCCGACGATGACCTGGGTGGGCGCAAAGCCATCTGGCCGGCGCAATATCACCGCGCCACCCATCGTGACCAACCCATTCATGAGTCGGATTTGCGGGATTGAGTGAGGTCGCAAACCAAAAGCCCCGGTCGATTTGACCGGGGCTTTGTTTTCTCCGTCAGCTGTACTTGCGCTTGTCCGGTGCCGGCGGGAAGTACTGGTACAACCACGTTTCACTCAGCGTCCGGTCATTGGTGCGAATGAACAGGCGCAGCTCCACTGGCTCGACACTGTCGTTGGTCGGATACCAGTCAAAGGTGATGCGGTAGCCCTTGATGTCATCGAGCACCAGCACGTTGAAGTCCTTCACCTCTCCGTTCGAACAGGTGACCACCGGTTCTATCCCGGCGCCTGCAGGCAAGCGATCCAGGCCCCCACCGGTAAAGTCCACGGCGAAGCGACGGGCCCAGACCTCTGGGTAATGCTCGCCCGGCGCCCAGCCTTCGGTAAAACCGCCCATGCCCGAACGGGTCGCGTTGACCCGTGCCAGCGGCGTGCCGACGGGTGGCAGGGCGCTCCAGTACAGTTTGTAGCCGTAATTCAGAGAGTCGCCGGCCGCCACCGGCTTTTTCGGGGTCCAGAAGGCAACGATGTTATCGAGGGTCTCGCCGGTGGTAGGAATCTCCAGCAGATCGATAGAGCCTTCGCCCCACGGGGTCGTCGGTTCTACCCACAGGCTTGGGCGTCGGCTGTACCAATCGACAGTATCCTGATAGCTGGCGAATTCGTGATCGGTCTGCACCAGGCCGAAACCTTTCGGGTCCTTGTCGGAGAAGGCGTTGAATTGCAGGGTGGCCGGATTGTTCAGCGGGCGGCAGATCCACTCGCCATTGCCGCGCCACATCGCCAGGCGATCGGAGTCGTGGATTTGCGGGTGAATGGTGTCGCACATGCGGCGCTCGTGGGTGCCGCAACTGAACATGCTGGTCATCGGCGCAATGCCCAGTTGTTCGATGGCGGTGCGCGCGTTGACATGGGCGTCGACCTCCATCACCACGCGTTCGGCCTGGCAATCGATGTCAAAGCGGTAGGCGCCGGTCGCGCTCGGCGAATCGAGCAAGGCGTAGACCACGAAGCGCGTGCTGTCCTTGTCTGGCGTCTCGAACCAGAACTTGGTGAAGTCGGGGAATTCTTCGCGCTTCTTCGCATAGGTGTCGATCGCCAGGCCGCGGGCCGACAAGCCGTACTGGCCGGTGGCGTCTACCGCTCGGAAATAGCTGGCGCCGAGGAAAGACACCACGTCGTGTTTGTCCAGTTCCGGCGCCTTGAACAGCTTGAACCCGGAAAATCCCAGGTCGCCCTTGAGCTGCTGGGTGTCGACGGACGTATTCTCATAGTTGAACAACGAAGGACGGAAATGCACTTCGCGGGCCATGTGGCTCTTGGGATCGACGCTGTACATGCGCACTGGCTGGCGAAAGCCCATGCCGACATGGAAAAACTGCACATCCAACTGGCCATTCAAGTCATTCCACAGCGAATGCTTGCCGTCATAGCGAATGGCATTGAAATTCTGCGGGGTCATGGTCGCCAGGGTGGGCGGCAGCACCTGCTTGGTATCCTGGTAGCGGTTGCTGGCCAGTTGCTTGGCCTGGACCTTCAGCGCTTCGAAGTCGAACGCCTGGGCTTCGCCGTCCGCTGTGCCATTGCTTGCCCAGGCACCGGCAGCGAGCAGGCCGGTGGCCGACAAACCGGAGTAGGCGGCGATGGCCATGGAGGCTTTTAGCAAATTCCTGCGATGCATAAGTACAACCTGTCGTGAACGATCCCGCGCCGTTCCTGGCACTGCTGGATCAAAAATATCGGTTCGGACATGCCTTCGGCCAAACGCAACTGCCTTTAAACAGATAACGAATAGCTTAAACCGTTCGGTTGCGCAGCAAAAACGATTGATGGCGTGACGATGGCGCGGCAATGAAACAAGAGATGTCGGTTAACGTTTCCGACAGGGGTTTCTGATTTATAGGGCATTTATGCGTTTTTCGACTAATTACTCTAAAAAGCCCTTTTCAGCGCCCAGATAATTTCTATTCTATGGGCATGACCGGTTTCTGCCCTTCGGGCCGGTGGGCTTCAGTGGACACAGGGTGCTACTGAAAAGGGTAGGGCGATGCAATATCTGAAGTTTTCTTTGACGTAGAGAAGGACATCGTCCATGTCGAAAGTACAAGGCATCACCGAAATCCTGGGAATCTTTGCGTGCCTATCTACTGGCCGGCGCAGACGTCGGCTCAATAGCGAGGAAATGAAATTGGTGGAGCGCTATCGCGAGTTGTCGGAGAGTGATCGCATTGCGATGCGTTATCTGGTGGATGCGATGCGCAGTGTTTCGCGGTTTTGAAGAAATGGATCGTTCAACCGCAGCAAATTTGCCGCGGCTGAATGTTCGCCCTTTACATCCGCGTGTCGCGATAACTGTTTCCAAATGCTCGCCTGTTGCAAGCCCCGGTACCTATTGGCACCGGGGCAACTTACTTTACCGACGAACCTTCCACGCATCCCCCGCAGGTGCCGTGCCGTGGTCATACGGCTTGGCGATCCACATGTAGAGCAGTCCCAGGCCAATGACGATGGCGGTGCTCAAGACCATGGCGTAGTTGATGTACCACGCCGCATCCGGCGTCCGTGGCCAGGCCATGTTGATGATTGCGCCGACGCCGTAGACCAGCGCGCCGATGTTCACTGCCCAGCCCCAGGCGCCGAGGGTGAATTGGCCGCTCGGTTTCCAGCCTTTGAGGCGGGCATACAGCGCCGCGAGCACGATCATCTGGAAGGCCAGGTAGATGCCGATGGCGGCGAAGCTGACGATGGTGGCGACTGCATCCTGCAGGAAGAAGCCGAGGATGATGATCAGCGCTGGCAGGACGCCGGACACGAACAGCGCGGCAACCGGAACCTGGGTTGTCGGAGAAATCTTCTTCAGCAGTCGGCTGCCGATGACCATTTCATCCCGGGCGTAGGAGTACAACAGGCGACTCGCCGCCGCTTGCAGGCTGATGACACAGGAGATGAATGAAATCATCACCACGCCCATCACCATTTTCGAACCGATTGGGCCGAAGGCGTTGTTGAGGATGGTGCCGACCGGGTCCTTGTCGGTGCCGTCGATCACCGCTTGCATGTCTGGCACGGCGAGGATCAGTGCCAGACAGGCGAACATTGCCGCAATGCCGCCGATGTAGATGGTCATGCGCATGGCCACCGGGATCTTCTTGCTCGGGTTCGGGGTTTCTTCGGCCACGTCGCCGCAGGCCTCGAAGCCGTAGTAGAGGAACATGCCCGCCAGCGAAGCGGTGAGGAAGGCCGGCAGGTATGAGCCATCGATGCTGATGTCGAAGGTGTTGAACAGCACGCCAATCGATTGATGGCGCTCGAAGACCAGCAGGTAGACGCCGACGATCACTGCACCCACCAGTTCACAGAGGAAGCCGAACATGGCAATGCGCGCCAGCACCTTGGTGCCGCTGAGGTTGATCAGGGTGGCAAACAGCGTCAGCACCAGGGCAATGACGATGTTGGTGTTGTTGTTCGGTTCAAAGCCGAGCATGGCGGCCAGGTACGGGCCGGCGCCGACGGCTACGGCGGCAATGGTCACGCACAGCGCGATGGAGTAGATCCAGCCGACCATCCACGCCCAGCGCTTGCCCACAAGGCGACGCGCCCACGGGTAAACGCCACCGGAAATCGGGAACTGCGACACCACTTCACCAAAGATCAGGCACACCAGCAACTGGCCGCAACCGACCAGCAGATAGGCCCAGAACATCGGTGGCCCGCCAGCGGCGAGGCACAGGCCGAAGAGGGTATAAACCCCTACGACCGGCGAGAGATAAGTGAAGCCCAGGGCGAAGTTTTCCCACAGGCTCATGCTGCGATTGAAGTTGGAGGTGTAACCCAGTTTTCGCAGTTGCTCGGCGTCGCTGTCGACGACGGCAGTAGAGAGATCGGGTGATGCAGTCATGTGTGTTTCTCCGGAAAATCGGCAGATTTCGGATGTCCGAAGCCGTGGCGGCGCCTGGAGGCGCCGCCCGGATCGGTGGTTATTGTTGTTTTGTTGGCTTTGAAACCTGGTGGTGCCTGATGCCGGTTTCGACCTTGAAACCGTGGTGACGCCATCGCTCCTACAGGGGTTAATGCTTGAACATCACATGCCGCACGACGGTGTAATCCTCCAGCCCATACATCGACATGTCCTTGCCATACCCCGACAACTTCTGCCCGCCATGGGGCATTTCGCTGACCAGCATGAAGTGCGTGTTGA
>NZ_NOIO01000082.1:0-556 GCF_014596605.1 Pseudomonas sp. PSB11 | reverse complement strand
GACATTCGCCGAAAATTCGAATTTCTCAACTAAGAGAACTCACAAATTTTACCTTAGCCTGATCCGTTACCAGTGAAAGTAACGTTCAGTCTATCTTTCTATCACATACCCAAATTTTTAAAGAACGATCTAATCAAAAGACTAGAAATCAATATTCACCGCGGAATATTCATTTCTAAACTCTCAAACTTTCGAAGCAGTTTATGGTGGAGCCAAGCGGGATCGAACCGCTGACCTCCTGCGTGCAAGGCAGGCGCTCTCCCAGCTGAGCTATGGCCCCATAACAAAATTGGTGGGTCTGGGCAGATTCGAACTGCCGACCTCACCCTTATCAGGGGTGCGCTCTAACCAACTGAGCTACAGACCCAATTTCGAGCTGCTTCTATCGTCTTCTTCAATGAATCAAGCAATTCGTGTGGGAGCTCATGGAGCAGCTGAGTCGTCGATTAAGGAGGTGATCCAGCCGCAGGTTCCCCTACGGCTACCTTGTTACGACTTCACCCCAGTCATGAATCACACCGTGGTAACCGTCCTCCCGAAGGTTAGACTAGCTACT